>DASWTR010000109.1:0-7861 GCA_036402035.1 Sphingomicrobium sp. | reverse complement strand
CAAGGTCCATGGCGGCCTGCTCGCAGTGCGCGACAACTCCGAACACGCGGCGGCGATGGAAGCGCATGAGATCGGTGCGATCGACCTGGTGGCGGTCAACCTCTACCCGTTCGAAGCCACTGTCGCGAAGGGCGCGGAGCGGGAGGAGATCATCGAGAATATCGATATCGGTGGCCCGTCGATGGTCCGCTCGGCTGCAAAAAACCATGAATATGTAGCGATCGTCACGGACCCCTCCGACTACGCGGACCTGATTGCCCAGATCGAGACCAACGGTGGAACCGATCTCACCCTCCGCCGTCAGCTGGCGGCCAAGGCCTTCGCACGGACTGCGGCCTATGATTCGATGATCGCCAGCTGGTTCGCCTTTGCCGACCAGCGTCAAGCCTATCCGGACAGCCGCTTCATCGTCGGCAAGAAGGTGCAGGAGTTGCGCTATGGCGAAAACCCGCACCAGAAAGGGGCGCTCTACCTGCCGATGGGGCCGTCCACCCCCGGCGTCGCCCAGGCCCATCAGGTCCAAGGCAAGGAGCTGAGCTACAATAATCTCAACGACGCCAATGCCGCGCTGGAGCTGGCCGCCGAATTCCGCAACGGACCGCCGACGGTGGTGATCGTCAAGCACGCCAATCCATGCGGCGTCGCCTCGGCCGATGATCTGCTCGAGGCCTGGCACCAGGCGCTGGCATGCGATAGCGTTTCGGCCTTCGGCGGCATCGTCGCGGTCAATCGCAAGCTCGACGGCGCGACCGCCGAGGCGATCTGCGACATCTTCACTGAGGTCGTCGTCGCGCCCGACGCGGACGATGCCGCGATTGCCGCCTTCGCGCGCAAGAAGAACCTCCGCCTGCTGCTGACCGGCAGCCTGCCCGACCCCGCGCGCGGCGGGCAGACGGTCGCGGTCATCGCCGGCGGCCTCCTTCTCCAGGACCGCGACAATGGCATGCTGACCCGCGACATGCTGAAGGTGGTGACCAAGCGCGCACCGACCG
The DNA here is from genome assembly GCA_036402035.1 of Sphingomicrobium sp. Classification (GTDB taxonomy): domain Bacteria; phylum Pseudomonadota; class Alphaproteobacteria; order Sphingomonadales; family Sphingomonadaceae; genus Sphingomicrobium. The sequence goes on along the minus strand of DASWTR010000109.1, from coordinate 6,869 downwards.
ATCAGGAGTTGGACGACTGCCTGTTCGCCTGGACCGTCGCGAAGCACGTCAAGTCCAATGCCATCGTTTACGCGAAGCACGGCACCACGGCCGGCATCGGCGCCGGCCAGATGAACCGGCGCGATTCCGCGCGCATCGCGGCGATCAAGGCGTTCGAGGCCGCCGAGAAATATGGCTGGCCTGAACCGCGCACGGTCGGATCGGCCGTGGCATCCGACGCCTTCTTCCCCTTCGCGGACGGCCTGCTGGCTGCGGCCGAAGCCGGCGCTACCGCGGTCATTCAGCCCGGCGGCTCAATCCGCGACGATGAAGTCATTGCCGCTGCCGACGAGGCCGGGTTGGCGATGGTCTTCACGGGGATGCGGCACTTTCGGCACTAGGCCTATCTGCTGGTCCCCGGACTGGCCCCAGGATCAGGCAGCGAAAGTTCCTCGATATCTTCTTTCTTCATCCGGAATAGCTCGCGGTCCTCAGGCCCGAATCCCTTGACCCACATGACGGCTCCGAAGGCAGCGAGGATTGCCGGAATGCCGAACATGATCTCGGCCCACTCCGGCAGCAGGATGACGATTTGGCCCGCAATCACCGCCGCGGCGGCCGCCCAGATCAGCGCCCAGCGCCACCCGGACACCGGCGCTCCAAGCATATGTCGGAGCAGCCGCGCCTTGATGATGGCTGCGAAGCCTAGCGCAACGAGCAGGGCGATCGCCGGCCCGGTCGCTTTCCACATCTCCAGATCGCCCAGCGGTTCAATCCCGATCATCTGCCAGGCGTCCGACAGCCTTAGCCGCTCCAGCACCGGAATCAGCGCCACGGTAAGCGCTGCCTGAAGGCCGATCATCGCCAGGCTGATCATCATATTGCGATTTCGCGCGCAGTAGATCAGCGCGGATTCGCTCACGGCGGCGGTCGCGGCAACCACTTCTGCAGCGAGCAGGAAAGCGAGCACCGCCGTGCCGGCGACGAACGCTGGGCCCACCAGACCCATCACCGCCTCGCCTGGAATGCCGAGTGCCAGCGCCACCGCGCTCTGCGCCGCGATTACCCAGAAGCCGACCTGGCGTACCTGCTTGGCAACCGCCAATTTGTCGCCATCGGCAAGATTGCGGCTGATAACCGGGCCCAGGATCGGGTCGAAGCTGGTCTTGAGCTTTGCCGGCAACGAGGCGACATTTTGGGCGACATAATAAACGCCGACGATGGCCGGAGAGGCGAGGAGGCCGAGGATCGCGATGTCGATGCGGCGGGAGCCCCATTCGACCGCGTCTGCCGCCGCGACCGGAAGATTGCGCCTCGCCAGGTGCCACAAGGTGCCGGGATCCGGCCGCCAGTCATGGGGCAATCCATAGCTTTTGACAAATGGGATGACCGAGGCGATCAGCGCGCCGACCATCGATGCCGCATAGGCGATGATCAGCCCGTCGCGGGGCCAGACGAAATAGAGGCCAAAGGCAGCGATCGAGATGGTCCACGGCTCGACGATTGCGCGTGCGCGGACGGTCGCGCCAACGTCATGCCGATAGGCCAGCGCGGCAAGGCATATGTCCGACCAGGCCAGGGCGAAGACCGTTACCGGTAGCATCCATTCCAGGCCGGCGATCTCGCTGTTGGGGAACATCACCTGGGGAAAGACCGCGAGCAATGTCATGACGAGGGCCGACCCGATCGCCGCGACCAGCAAGGCGTCGGCCACCACGCAGACATGAGGCTTGTCGGTCCTGGCCAGTTGCTGGGCGAGGCCGCGCTTGAGACCTAAGGTGGCAAGCTGCGCCGCGAACTCCAGGATCAGGACGGCATAGGCGAAACGGCCCAGCTCCGTCGCGCCATACATGCGGCCGGCGATGAACAGGAAGGGGAGGCGGGCGAGCAGGCGCAGGATGAAGCCGAAGAAGTTGATCCGCCCGCCCCGCGCCAATGCGGCAAGGTCGGCGGACGGCGCCGCGTCGGGCGTGGTGGCCTGACTCAATGCGCCTGGCCCCAGTTCGGTCCCCAGCCGACCTCAACATCCAGCGGCACGTCGAGCGTCAGCGCCGGCTCGGCCGCCTTTGACATGACCTCGCGGATCACCGCGGCCGCGGCTTCTTCCTTGCCCTGTGGTACTTCGAACACCAGTTCGTCATGGACCTGCAGCAGCATGCCGACGTCGGACAGGCTGGCATTGGCGAGGGCGACATCCATGCGGTTCATCGCGCGCTTGATGAGGTCGGCGCTGGTACCCTGGATCGGCGCGTTAATCGCCGCTCGCTCGGCGCCGGCGCGAAACTGCGGATGGCGGATGTTGGGGAAATGGGTCTTGCGCCCGAACAGGGTGCGGGTGAAGCCATGTTCGCGGACGAAGGCGAGCGTATCGTTGATATAGGCGTTGATGCCGGGAAAGCGCTGGAAATAGCGATCGATGATCGCCTTGCCCTCTTCCCTGGAGACGCCGAGCCGCCCGGCCAGTCCCCAGCTGGAAATGCCGTAGAGGATGGCGAAATTGCCCGTCTTGGCTTTGCCGCGCGTGTCACGGTCGACCGTGCCGAACAATTCCTCGGCGGTCATATTGTGGATGTCGTCGCCGTTTCGGAACGCTTCTTTCAGCTGCGGCACATCGGCCATGTGGGCGGCGAGGCGAAGCTCGATCTGGCTATAGTCGGCGCTGAGCAGCACATGGCCCGGCTCGGCGACGAAGGCGTCGCGGATCTGCCGGCCGACCTCGGTTCGGATCGGGATGTTCTGCAGGTTGGGCTCGGTCGAGGCCAGGCGCCCGGTCTGCGCGCCTGACAGGCTGTAGCTGGTGTGGACCCGGCCGGTCTCGGGGTTGATCTGCGCCTGCAGCGCGTCGGTATAGGTCGACTTGAGCTTGGTCAGCTGCCGCCAGTCGAGCACCAGCCGCGCCACCTCGACCCCTTCGCCCGCCAACCGCTCAAGCTCGGTTACGTCGGTCGAATATTGACCGCTCTTGCCCTTGCGCCCGCCTGCCAAACCGAGCCGGTCGTAGAGCACATTGCCCAACTGGGCCGGCGACCCGATGGTGAAGGGTCCTTCCGCCGCCTGATAGATCCGCTGTTCCAGCGCGGCGATGTCGGTCGAAAAGGTCGACGAAAGCTTGGCCAGATAATCGCGGTCGACCTTGACGCCTCGCCGCTCCATCTTGCCGAGGGTTGCGACCAATGGCCGGTCGACCATCTGGTAGACGCGCGTCGTGCCTTCCTCGACCAGCCGCGGCTTCAGCCGTTGCCACAGACGTAGGCAGATGTCCGCATCCTCAGCGGCATATTCGGTCGCCGCGTCGAGCGGCACCTTGTCGAAGCTGATCTGCTTGGCGCCCACCCCGCACACCGATTTGAAGGCGATGCACTCATGCTCGAAATGGGCCTGGGCCAGCTCGTCGAGGCCATGGTTCGATCGACCCGCGTCGAGGTCGAAGCTCATCACCAGCGTGTCGTCGTAAGGCGCGACCTCGATGCCGGCCTTCTGCAGCATCAGCCAATCATATTTGAAGTTATGGCCGATCTTCAGCACCGCCGGGTCTTCCAGCAGCGGCTTGAGCTTACCCAGCACCAGTTCCTTCGGCAGCTGGTCCGGGGTCTCGATCAACATGTCCTGGCCTGTGTGGCCGACCGGGATGTAGCAGGCCTTGTTTGGTTGTGTGGCGAGGCTGATTCCGGCCAGCTTGGCGGTCATATTGTCGAGGCTGTCGGTCTCGGTGTCGATCGCGACCATCCCCAAATGGCGGGCTTCGGCGATCCAGCGGTCGAGCGCTTCCTCAGTGACGACCGTCTCATATTGCGTCCGGTCGACAACGATCTTTTCCTTCTCGGCGGGTTTCGCGGCAGCCGCCGGCTTCGACGCCATGACGTCAACCGGCCGTGCCCCGCCACCCGATGCGCCACCGGTGGGGATGGCGCCTCCGGTCACCAACCGGTTCAGCAGCGACTTGAACCCCTGATCCTCCAGGAACTCCTTGAGCGGCTCGGGCGGAATGCCCTTCAGCGCCAGATCCTCGAGCGGCTCGGGCAGCGGCGCGTCACAGATCAGCTCGACCAGCTTGCGCGACAGCCGCGCCATATCGGCATGCTCGATCAGATTCTGCTTGAGCTTGGGCTTGCTAATCTGGTCGGTGGAGGCCAGCACCGTCTCCAGGTCGCCATATTGCTGGATCAGCTGGGTGGCGGTCTTCGGCCCAATGCCGGGAACGCCCGGCACATTGTCGACGCTGTCGCCCATCAGCGCCAGCACGTCGCCGACCTTCTCCGGCGGAACGCCGAACTTCTCCAGCACCTGGTCGCGGCCGATGCGGCGGTCATTCATCGTGTCGAGCATGTCGACCCGGCCGTCATCGATCAGCTGCATCAGGTCTTTGTCTGAGCTGACGATCGTCACCTTCCAGCCGGCGCGGACCGCGGCATAGACGTAGCAGGCAATGATATCGTCCGCCTCCAGCCCGTCCTCCTCGATGCAGGGGATGGAGAAGGCGCGGGTGGCCACGCGGATCAGCGGAAATTGCGGGACCAGGTCCTCGGGCGGCGGCGGCCGGTTCGCCTTATACTGATCGTACATCTGGTTGCGGTGGGTCGATTCCGACGCATCCAGGATGACCGCCATATGGGTCGGACCGCCATCGCGGTTGAGGTCGGCGGCCAGCTTCCACAGCATGGTGGTATAGCCATAGACCGCGCCGGCCGGGATGCCGTGGCGGTTGGTCAGCGGCGGTAGCCGATGATAGGCGCGGAAGATGTAGCTCGATCCGTCGACGAGATAGAGGTGGGGTTGGGCTTCGGACATGCGGCGCAAAGCCTTAGCAGGGTGGGCGGGCGATTCCAGCGCCGAGCCTAAGGATTCCGGTTGCGCCCGAATCCGCTAAGGTGCGCGGCATCAGGCTGAGAGGGAGCGATTGTGATGCGAGGGCGATTTGCGGCGTTGCTGGCAGCTATGTTGGGACTCTTGATCGGCTCCCCGGCCTTTGCGACCGACCAAAAGCCGTTCGCGTCGTCCCGAATCACGGTTACGGCCAAGGGGTCCGGCCCCGACGTCATCCTCGTCCCCGGTATGACCTCATCACCCAGCGCGTGGCGCGGTATCGCCGAGGGGCTGCCCGGCTACCGCTATCACTTCGTGCAGGTGAAGGGCTTCGCCGGAACGCCGCCGGAAGCCAATGCCGACGGAACGGTGATCGCGCCGGTGGCGGACGAGATCGCGCGCTATATCAAGGAGCAGCGGCTCGAACAGCCCGCGGTCGTCGGCCATTCGATGGGTGGGACGATCGGGCTGATGATCGCCGCGCGTCATCCCCAGGCGGTGTCGAAGCTGATGGTGGTCGACCAGCTGGCGTTCCTCGGCGCGCTCTATGGACCTCCGGGCACTACGTCGAAAAGCGTCCGGCCCACCGCCGACAAGCTCCGCGACGGCATGGCCACTGCGCCCCAGGAGGCGTTCGAGAAGCGGATCGAGACGATGACCGAAGCGATGGTCCGGAACGAGGTCCAACGGCCGCTCGTGCTGGCCGACGCCAAGGCGAGCACCCGAAGCACGGTCGCCAACGGCTTCCACGAGCTGATCGTCACCGACCTCCGCCCGGAACTCGGCAAGATTACGGTCCCCGTGGCGGTGCTCTACGTGAACCCGGCCGGCGTGCCGCTGACCGACGAGCAGATCGATGCGGTGTACAAGATGAGCTATGCCGGCCTTAAGGATGTGAAGCTGGTCCGTGTGCCAGACTCCGCGCACTTCATCATGTCGGACAATCAGCCGCGCTTCCTGGCCGAGCTGAAGTCGTTCCTTGCCGGGCAGCCCGAGTAGCATGGGCGAGAAGTTCGAACGCCACCGCCAGCCCTGGACCAGCGACGAGATCCAGAAGCTCCACCGCCTCGCCGCCAAGGGCATGAGCCTAAAGGCGATCAGCAAAGCACTCACACGGAGCGAAGAGTCGATCCAGGCTCGCGCCAGGCAGGACGGGCTGAAGGTCAGCAAGCTGCGCTAGCGGCGATAGGTTGAACTCAGCCGTTGGCACCGGCGTTGGAAGCGCCATGCCAAGTTCTGCGTACAAGCGGCTTGCTTCGGCGGTTGTCGCCCGAACGCCGGTCTTTTGCCGGTATGAAGGCCGCGGCCGCGAAATCTGTCCGATCATTCTCGGTCATTCGGACGGACAGGAAAAACTGCTTGCCTGGCAATTTGGCGGCGAGACCAGCAAAGGCCGACTGCGAACGGCCACCTGGAGATGCTTTGAGCTGGCTAAGCTGCGCGACATCAAGATTATTGAGGGCGAGTGGCAAGTCGGGGTCAGCCACCAACAATCGCAAAGTTGCGTCAAGGAAGTGGATTATGACGCCAACCCGGCGAGCCCATATGGTCCTCGCCATAGCCTTGGACCGAAACCCTAGGGGACCAGCACCGTATCGACCGCTTGGTCAGCCAACTCAGGATAGTCCAGCGTATAATGCAGCCCGCGGCTCTCGTGCCGGGACAGGGCGGAGTGGACGATCAGGTCGGCGACTTCCAGCAGGTTCCTGAGCTCGATCAGGTCCGCGGTCACGCGGAAGTGGCGGTAATAGTCGCTGACCTCCTGGCGCAGCATGTCGATCCGCCGCTTGGCCCGCTCGAGCCGCTTGGTGGTGCGGACGATTCCGACGAAGTTCCACATGAAGCGGCGGATCTCGCCCCAGATTTGCTGGATGACGACTTCTTCGTCGCTGTCGGTCACCCGGCTTTCGTCCCAGCCGCGGATCGCGGGCGGCTCGGGCAGCTGGTCCCATTGGGCAAGGATGTCTCTAGCCGCGCCCTCGCCGAACACGAGGCATTCGAGCAGCGAGTTGGAGGCGAGACGGTTGGCGCCATGGAGGCCCGATTGGGTCACTTCGCCCGCCGCATAGAGGCCCGGCGCGTCGGTT
>DASWTR010000108.1:0-6045 GCA_036402035.1 Sphingomicrobium sp. | reverse complement strand
CAACGCCGAAATCAACGCGTCGACCGTCGCTCTTCCGCCATGACATTGATATTCAACGATACTTTCTCCGGTCGAACTGTGCGGAGCATCAAATCGGAGTATGAGTGCTTCGTCGATCAGCGAGCCATCACGCGGATCGATCAAACGCCGCAGCACGGCCTGCCGCGGGACAGGAAGGGGCGAGGCAATCGCTTCCGCAGCCGCAACAGCATCCGGCCCGCTCGTTCGCACAACCGCGATGGCGGCTGGCGGACGGCCGCTCGAAAGGGCGACGATCGTGTCCGCCGCTCTCGCCTCGCACATCAGCCGAACAGGCGGCCCAGCCCCACCTGCGGGTCGACCCAGCCGTCATAGATCATCTTGCCGGCGACATAGATGATCACCGCCAGGCCGAGGTAGGCGATCCAGCGGTAGCGCTCGATATATTTGGCGATGATGTTGGCGGCGATGCCCATCAGGGCCACGGCGAAGATCAGGCCAACGATCAGGATGCCCGGGTGGTCGCGGGCGGCGCCAGCCACCGCCAGCACGTTATCGAGACTCATGCTGACGTCGGCGACCGCGACCGCCCAGGCGGCACCGGCGAAGCTCTTGGCCGGCCTGAGGCCGCTATGCTCGTCGCCGATGATCTCTTCCGAGCCCGGCGAGCATTCCTGCGGCGCGCGCAGGTCGCGCCACATGCGCCACGAAACCCATAGTAGCAGCAGGCCACCGACCAGGATCAAGCCGATGATCTGCATCAGTTGGGTGACGATCAGCGCGAACAGGACGCGCAGCACCAGCGCCGCCATTACACCGATGAAGATGACCTTCTTGCGCTGCTCGGGCGGAAGGCCCGCCGCAAGGGCGCCGACCACGATCGCATTATCGCCGGCCAGCACCAGGTCGATCATCAGCACCTGGAGGAACGCAGCGAAGGCTGCCGGCTCGGTGATGTTGGAGAAGTCCTTGACGATCGACGCCCAGATGCCAGCAGGGCCGCCAAAGCCCTCGGTCGTCGCGGCCGCGGCGGCCAGGAGCATCTCAAGCATCGAATCTAGACTCCCTTATTTCGTCGTTCCCGCGAAAGCGGGATTTCCGCTTCTTTGCAAGTCGCAGGAAGAATCGGAGTTTCCGCTTTCGCGAAGGGACGATGGAAGTGGGCGGAAGTTCCCTACTGATTCATCGACGCGAAGAAGTCCTCGTTGGACTTGGCGTCCTTCATCTTGTCGAGCAGGAACTGCATCGCGTCGACCGTGCCCATCTGCATCAGGATCCGGCGAAGCACCCACATCTTGCTGAGCACTGCCTGATCGACCAGCAGCTCTTCCTTGCGGGTACCGGACTTGCCGACATCGAGCGACGGGAAGATGCGCTTGTCGCTGACCTTGCGGTCGAGCACGATTTCGCTGTTGCCGGTGCCCTTGAACTCTTCGAAGATCACTTCGTCCATCTTCGATCCGGTATCGATCAACGCAGTGGCGATGATCGACAGCGATCCGCCTTCCTCGATATTGCGTGCGGCGCCGAAGAAGCGCTTCGGCCGTTGCAGCGCATTGGCGTCGACACCGCCGGTCAGCACCTTGCCGGAGCTCGGCACGACCGTGTTGTAGGCGCGGCCGAGGCGGGTGATGGAGTCGAGCAGGATCACGACATCCTTCTTGTGCTCGACCAGCCGCTTGGCTTTTTCGATAACCATTTCAGCAACTTGCACGTGGCGCGAAGCCGGCTCGTCGAAGGTCGAGCTGATCACCTCGCCGTTGACGCTGCGCTGCATGTCGGTGACTTCCTCAGGCCGCTCGTCGATCAGCAGCACGATCAGGAAGACTTCGGGGTTGTTGTCGGTGATCGCCCGGGCAATATTTTGCAGCAGCACCGTCTTGCCGGTCCGCGGCGGAGCGACGATCAGCGCGCGCTGGCCCTTGCCGAGCGGTGAGACGATGTCGATCACCCGAGCGCTCTTGTCCTTGATGGTCGGGTCGAGCGTATCGAGCTTGAGCTTCTCGTCCGGATAGAGCGGCGTGAGGTTGTCGAAATTGACCCTGTGACGCACCGCGTCCGGATCGTCGTAATTGATCTGGGTGACCTTGGTCAGCGCGAAGTAGCGTTCGCCATCCTTGGGCGCGCGAATCTCGCCCTCGACCGTGTCGCCGGTGCGGAGACCGAAGCGGCGGACGACGTTGGGCGCGACATAGATGTCGTCCGGTCCGGCGAGATAATTGGCTTCCGGCGAGCGCAGGAAGCCAAAGCCGTCGTTGAGGACTTCGATCGTCCCCTGGCCGTTGATCTCGGCACCGCTTTCCGCGCGGACCTTGAGGATGGAGAACATCAGGTCCTGCTTGCGCATCGTCGATGCGCCCTCGATCCCCATCTCTTCCGCTTGCGCAACGAGCTCGGCGGGAGTCTTTTTCTTGAGGTCCTTGAGATGCATTAAGTCTGTCTTTCGAAGGAAATATGAGTTGGAATTTCAAACGCCTGCGGCAGGACGCCGCGCAATGGGGTGGGACCGCACCGGCGAAGGAAAGGAGAGAGTCGGGCCGATGCAGCCGTCTTGGCTGAAGGCGTTAAGATTGGCCCTTGTGCAAGTCAATATGGGGTGCGGCGATTGAATGCACAAGAAGCGCCAAAAACAGCGCCGGCGCGATTAGCCACAGCCGTTCCATAGGTCAGCAATGGGTCAGCGCGTCAGAAGGGACGCACTATCACCAGCACAACGATGAAGGCGGTCAAGATGCCGGGAAGCTCGTTCATCATCCTGAGCTTCTTGTCGTCCTGCTCCCGGTGCCCGCTGGCGAGCTTGCGGCCGTAGGAACCGATCCAGCCCTGATAGCCGGTTAGGACGAGGACCAGCAGCAGTTTGGCCGTAAACCAATATTGGCCCCAGACATTGAGGTGTACCGCCAGCATCAGGCCGAGCACCCACACGATCAGCATCGCCGGTGTGAGGATGATGGTCCGCGCTCGATCCTCGCGCTCGATCCAGCCGCGGTCTTCGGCCGAACCCGGCGTCGTTGCCTGATGGTGGATATAATAGCGCGGAACGATGAACAGCCCGGCGATCCAGAAAATGACGAAGGTCAGGTGTGCGGCCTTCACCCACAGATAGGCGGCGCCGAGGAAGCCCTGATATTCCGAGAGAAAGCCCATCCCTAGCCTTTCACCAGCGTGACCAGCTGCTCGACATGCGCGATCGGCGTCGTCTGCTGGATCCCATGGCCGAGATTGAAGATGTGCGGCCGGTCGGCCAAGGCGTCAAGGATGCGGCGCACCGCCGATCGTAGCTGCTCGGCCCCCGCGATCAGCGCCAGCGGGTCGAGGTTGCCCTGGACCGGCAGGTCGGACGGCAACTCTTTCGCTGCCCAGACGGGATCAACCGTCTCATCCAGCCCGATTGCGTCTACCCCTGTCTCGGCAGCATAGGCGCGCAGCTTGCCGCCAGCGCCCTTTGGGAAGCCGATGATCGGCGTGTCCGGATGGCGTTTCTTGAGCTCGGCGACGATCCATGCGGTGCGGGCAATCACCATCTGCTCGAATTGGGCGGGAGACAGGCTTCCCGCCCAGCTGTCGAACAATTGTACGGCATCGACCCCCGCTTCGATCTGTTTCGACAAATAGTCGACCGTGATCCGCGCCACGATCTCGAGGATTGCGTCCATTTTGCCGGGATCGGCGTAGGCAAGCTGGCGCGCCTCGGCCTGCTCGCGGCTGCCCTGCCCGGCGATCATGTAAGTCGCGACCGTCCAGGGAGAGCCCGCAAACCCCAGGAAAGTCGTCTGGGGCGACAATTGCGCCTTCACACGCCGCACCGTCTCGTAGATCGGGTCCAGCCGCTCGATTGCCGGCTTAAGGTCACGGATCCGGCCTTCCGCCAAAGGCGGCGCCAGGCGCGGGCCTTCGCCAGCGACGAAGCTCAGGTCCATTCCCATGGCATGCGGCACGACCAAAATGTCCGAGAAGAGGATCGCGCCGTCGAACGGAAAACGGCGCAGCGGCTGCAGCGTGATTTCGGCCGCGGCCTCGGGATCATAGGCCATGTCGAGGAAACCGCCCTTCCGTGCCCTGAGCTCGCGATACTCAGGCAAATAACGGCCGGCCTGGCGCATCAGCCACATCGGCGGAGGGTCGCGCCGCTCGCCCTTGAGCACGGCGAGCAACGGCTTGTCAGAGGGGATGGGCGGGGCCGAGGCCACCTTCTATTCTCCCTTATATATAAGAATAAGAAGATTGATGGATTAGTTGGGGCGTTGGCAGCGGGATTTAAGCGCGCCTCCCGACTTTGCCAACAGGCGCCGATTCCCGGCGAATCAAGCGATTCTGGCGAGTCGCGAAACGATGCTCCCGTGATTCACAATCTGTGGATAGCTGTTTTCCTCTGTGGACGGACTCTGGAATCCACCAGCGGCCGATCCGGATTAAACACGGGCATTGGGTGATCCCGCCCTTCGCGCTAGGGAAACAAGTCCAGTTTTCCACAGACTTCTCCACCGGAGCGCTATGTCCTTGATATTGGCCAGCAACAGCCAAATCCGCCGAGCAATGCTGGAGCAGGTTGGTCTCCAATTTGAGGTGCAGTCGCCCGATTTCGACGAGGAACAGGCCAAGCGCGCGGGTCTCGAAGGCGAACCGCTGGTGCGGGCGCTGGCGGAAGGCAAGGCGGCGTCGGTTACGGCAGCGGCCGACGATTGGGTGATCGGCAGCGACAGCAGCGTCAGCGTCAACGACGTCCGCTATTCCAAGCCGCGCGACCGGGACGAGGCAGCAGCGCATCTCCGGACCTTCTCTGGCCAGACCATGTCGTTATCAAGCGCAGTCGCCCTTGCTCGATTGGGCCGCGTCGAGTGGAGCCACGCCGAAACCGCGCAGCTCAAGCTTAGGCCGCTGAGCGATTCCTTCATAGACCAGTATCTCAAGAAGGAATGGCCTGAGGTCGGCTATTGCGTCGGCGTATTCCGGATGGAGGGACTGGGCGTGACCTTGTTTGAGCGGGTGGAAGGAAGCTATTTCACCATCCTCGGCATGCCGTTGCTTCCCTTGCTGGCCGCCCTCCGTGAGCGGGAACTAATGCCGTCATGACGTCGCGCCCCTACTCCGAAGTCATCGGCGATCCGATCGACCATAGCCTGTCGCCGACGATCCACGGTTTCTGGCTGGAGGCGCTGGGCATCGACGCCGACTATCGCCGCCGTCAGGTCACCCGCGCCGACCTGCCCGCCTATGTCGCGGAAAAGCGGGCCGATCCCAACTGGCGCGGGTCGAACGTCACCATGCCGCTCAAGCTCGATGCGATCGGCCTTGCCGACGGCGCCGCGGATTGGGCGGTCGCGGCCGGCGCCGCCAATGTGCTGCTGCCGCGTGAGGGCAAGCTGGTTGCCGCCAACACCGACGTCGGCGCGATTGCTGCGCTCCTCGCCCGCCTCAACACGGCTAAGGCGCGAATGGGCAGCGTCATCCTGCTCGGCAATGGCGGCGCTGCGCGCGCGGCATTGGTGGCGCTGAAGCTGGTCGGCCTGACTAATGTCCGAATCCAGGCCCGCGACCTCGCCGAGGCGCGCAAACTGGCGGTCGAATTCGGATTGGACATTGGGCCGGACCTGTTCACCGCCCCGATCGTCAGCGATGGCCTGATCAACGCCACGCCGCTCGGCATGCCCGGCCGCGATTGCCTCAACTGCGATCTTTCCAAGATGCCACAGGGCGGATGGGTGTTCGACATGATCACCGACCCCGCCGAAACGCCGCTGATCGCTGCAGCCCGGGACAAGGGGCTGACAACCATCAATGGTCTGCAAATGCTGGTCGAGCAGGCCGCGACGAGCTTCAAGCTGTTCTTCGGCAAGGATGCGCCGCGTGACCGCGATGCCGAAGTCTGGCAGAAGCTTCAGCCATGATCACGCTGGCGCTGACCGGGTCGATCGGCATGGGCAAGTCGACCGTCGCGGCGATGTTCGCCGAGGTCGGCGTCGCCACCTTCGACGCCGATGCCGTCGTGCGGCGTCTGCAGGGCCCCGGCGGCCGCCTCGTTCCGCTGATCGAAGCGCGCTTTCCTGGCACCACCCGCGACGGCGC
>DASWTR010000107.1:0-1703 GCA_036402035.1 Sphingomicrobium sp. | reverse complement strand
CGTAACGAAGCCAGGCTCGCCACCATGGCGGTCGGCAACATCACCGATCCCGACCAGGCCAATGCGATCCTGATCGCCGGGCGGGCCGACCTGGTTGCGCTGGCCCGGCCGCATCTGGTCGACCCGATGTGGACGCTGCGCGCCGCGGCGATGGCGAATTACCGCGATCAATGGGTGCCCCCGCCCTATCTCGGCGGCATGGCCCAAATGGCGCGCCTCTTCGAGCGGGAGGCGGAAATAAAAGCAGCTGAGTTGAAAGCTTAGGCGGCGCTGGCGGAGACGGAGGGATTCGAACCCTCGATACGGTTGCCCGTATGACGCTTTAGCAAAGCGTTGGTTTCAGCCACTCACCCACGTCTCCGGAGCTTGGCGTCGGCGGGCTGTAGCGAACCCTTGTGTCGCGTTCAACCGCCTGTCGCAACGAAATGACGGTCCGAACATTGGGTCATCATTCCCCCTGAATGAGGCGCGCCATGCCCGAACTCAGCTATGCCAAGCCATCGATCGCGGACGCCTTCGCCGGCAATCGCCTGCTTTCCACCTTCCCAGACAACCTCCGAGGCTTGATTGAAAGCAGGATACAAATGGTGGAGCTCGATATCGGCGCAAGAGTCCTCCGCCGCGGTGTAGACGTCGCCGACTCGCTCTTCCCTTTCGGCCCGACGATGGTGTCGCTGGTGGTCGACCTGGAGGACGGCCGCTCGGTCGAAGTCACCTCGATCGGCCGCGAGGGCGCGGTAGGCGGGATCGTCAGCTGCGGCAACATCCCCGCCTTCACCCGCGCCGAAGTGATGGTGGCCGGTCCCGCCGCCAAGGTGCCGATGGCCGCGATCGAGGAGGCCAAGGGCCGATCCGAACATCTACGCAACCTTTTTTGCCGCTATTCGGACTATCTGCTGGCGCAGATCATGCAAACGGTGGCCTGCAACAGCTTCCATCCGATCGAGGCGCGGGCCGCGCGCTGGCTGCTGACCGCTCACGACCGCGCGGGCAGCCGGCTGGAGCTGACCCAGGAATCGCTCGCTGGCCTGCTCGGCGTACAGCGCACCACGGTCAACGCCGTTGCCCGCGAGCTTCAAGACGAAGGGCTGATCACCACAAGGCGCGGCATCATCGAAGTCCACGACCGTGACGGTCTCGAGCGGCGGTCATGCGAATGCTATGATCGGGTCGAGCGGTTCTTTGGCGATATCGTCGGGCCGAAGGGCAGCGGACGGGCCTAGCCGGCGAACCGCCAGCGGATTGTTTCGCCGGCGTGGAAGGGCACCAGCCCGTCCACCGTTTCCGGAACCTCTTGCGTAACCTGCTCCAACGTCACCGCGCCTTCGTTGAGCGGTAGGCCGTAGAAGCGCGCACCATGCTCCGAGGTGAAGCCTTCGAATTTGTCGAGGGCCGCTTCTTCCTCGAATACCTGGGCATAGCTTTCGAGCGCAAAAGGCGCGTTGAAGATTCCGGCGCAGCCGCAGGTCGATTCCTTTGCTTCGCGCGCGTGCGGGGCAGTGTCGGTGCCGAGAAAGAATTTGGGCGAGCCGCTCACCGCCGCCTTGCGCACCGCCAGCCGATGCTCCTCCCGCTTCACGACCGGCAAGCAATAAGCGTGCGGACGCAGACCGCCCTTGAACAGCGCATTGCGGTTGAGGTGGAGGTGCTGGGGCGTGACCGTCGCCGCCACATTGTCCGCGGCATGGGCAACGAACTCCGCC
>DASWTR010000106.1:0-2738 GCA_036402035.1 Sphingomicrobium sp. | reverse complement strand
ATTCGTCGAGGCCGGTGCAGGCGAGTTCGGCATAGTTGCTGTCGATCAACACCACGCCGCGGCGCGCAAGGTCGGCCCGATCCGCTTCCGTGCCCAAAAAGCCAACCGGCCGCGCCGGCTGAGTCAGCGCCGCAAGTCCCGCCTCGCCGCTGCTTGCCACGGTATCATAGGCGGAACGCGGCAGCCCCATCCGGTCGAGTTGAAGCTGGACCATATCGGCCGAGCGCGGCGCGTTGGTCAGGAGGATGACGTGCCGACCCTCCGCCTTCCATCGCAGTAGCCGCTCGACCACGCCCGGCAGCAGCTTTCCGCCATCGTGGACGACGCCCCAGATGTCGCACAGGATCGCCTGATATTTCATGTCCAACTGATCGAGCGGGCTCATGGTCGCCCGATGAAGCCCGCCGACGATTGTGGCAAGCCGCCTTGACGCGGCCGAGTGCAGCGGCTTGGGTGCGCGGCAAAAATCCGGAGGGGAGCCGCGTTGGCCAAGAAGCTCACGAAATTCATCCTGTTCGCGCTGCTCCTTGGCATCGTCACGGGCTGGGGGATAAACGCCGCGATCCAGGACGGAACGCCGGAGGCAACCGAGCAGCTGACCCGCATTGCGGGTTATTTCTCGATCCTGACGACCGTGTTCCTTCACCTGATCAAGATGATCATCGCACCGCTGGTGTTCGCGACTCTGGTCGCCGGCATTGCCCATATGGGCGACACTGCCGCCCTCGGCAGGGTCGGCATCAAGGCCGTCTTCTGGTTCATCTGCGCCAGCCTCATTTCGCTCAGCCTCGGCCTCCTTCTGGTGACGGTGTTCGAGCCTGGCGTCGGCTTGGGCCTGCCGCTCCCACCGGCGGACGCCTCGGCCGGTGTCGACCGCTCGGCCTTCGACTTCGCCCGCTTCGTCACGCACATTTTCCCCGATTCGATGATCGAGGCGATGGCGAACAACGATATCCTCCAGATCGTCGTCTTCTCGCTGTTCGTCGGCGTTGCGATCACCGCGGTCGGCGAGCCGGCCAAACCGCTCGTCCGCGCGGTCGATGCGCTGGTCAAGGTGATGCTGCAGATCACCGATTATGTGATGCGCTTCGCTCCTGTCGCGGTGTTCGCCGCAGTCACCGCGACCATCGCCCAGCGCGGGCTCGGCGTGCTTGGCACGTTCGGCTATTTCATGGGCAGCTTCTATATCGGGCTCATCATCCTATGGGCGCTGTTGATCGGCGCCTGCTTCCTGATCGTCGGGATGCGTACAAAGCTGCTCATCCGTTACATCCGCGATCCGATCGTGCTCGCCTTCTCGACCGCTTCATCCGAAGCCGCCTTTCCGCGCACGCTGGAAGCGCTGGACCGGTTCGGAGTGCCGCCGAGGATCGCCAGCTTCGTCCTCCCGCTCGGCTATTCGTTCAACCTCGACGGATCGATGATGTACATGACCTTCGCGACGATCTTCATCGCGCAAGCCTATGGCATCGACCTCACCGTCGGACAGCAGATCCTGATGCTGCTGACGTTGATGGTTACCTCGAAGGGCGTCGCCGGCGTGCCGCGCGCCAGCCTGGTCGTCATCACCGCCACGCTCGCCCAGTTCAACATCCCCGAAGCCGGATTATTGCTGATCCTGGCGGTCGATCATTTCCTCGACATGGGCCGGTCTGCGACCAACGTCGTTGGCAATGCGGTTGCAAGCACGGTGGTTGCCAAATGGGAAGGCAAGCTCGATCCGATCGAGCCGGTCGACATCGAACCGCCCCATGCGCCCTCCAGCCATCAGCTGATCCATGCGCCGGATCCGGATGATGTGAACGAACCCGATTCCTTCAGATGACCGGAGCCGGCGCCGCGCGGGCATCCTCGGGCTCGCCGGCGGAAATCACCTGCGCCGCGACAAGGTCGCCGACCACGTTGAGCGTGGTGCGGCACATATCGAGGAAGCGGTCGACTCCAAGGACGAGCGCAATTGCCTCGGGCTGAATACCGACCATCGCCAATATCAGAGCGATGACCGGCAGCGACCCCGCCGGCACTCCAGCGGTCCCGATTCCGCCTAGGATGCAGACCAGCATCACCATCAACTGCTGGGCTAGGCTAAGTTCGATGCCGAAGAATTGCGCAAGGAAGATGACGGTCACGCCCTCGAACATCGCCGTTCCGTTCTGGTTGGCGGTGGCGCCGATAGTCAGCACGAAGCGGGATACCCGTCGGGGGAGCTTGAGCTGCTCGTCGGCAACCTTGAGCGAGGTCGGCAGGGTAGCATTCGACGAAGCGGTCGAAAAAGCCATCAGGCTCGCTTCCTGGATGTCGCGGAAGAAGGTGATTGGGCTCTTCCTGCCGAGCGTAGCGAGCAGCGCTGGGAAAACGACGAACATCTGGATGCTAAGCGCCAGAAGAACCACACCGACATAGGCCGACAGCCGAATAAGCAGGTCCCAGCCGAACAAGGCGGCCAGGTCGAACATGAAGCAGGCGACCGCGATTGGGGCGATTCTAATGACGATCAGAATCAGCCGCATCGTCACGTCGAACAGGCCTTCAAATCCCTTCTGCAAAGTCCGCGCATTGGGAGTGTCGGTCAGCAGCAATCCGATGCCGAAGAACAGGGCGAAGAACATCACTGACAGGATCGCGCTGTTCGATCCCATCGCCTCGATCAGGTTATTCGGAATGATGCTGACGAACGCATCGATGCCCGAAGGCTGCTCTGCCCCCGACTTGACGATTTCGCTGGCGCGGCCGGACGA
>DASWTR010000105.1:0-2962 GCA_036402035.1 Sphingomicrobium sp. | reverse complement strand
GCGGACATCACCAACAACGCCGTCTCGCCAGACGTCAACACGATCCCGAACGACCTGATCGAGCGCGTCGACATCGTCACCGGCGGTAATTCGGCGATCTACGGTTCCGACGCCATCGCGGGCGTCGTGAACTTCGTCTTGCGCCGTGACTATGAGGGCGTCCAGGTCCGCGGTCAGTACGCCCTTTCGCCGCGCGGATTTGGCGACAACTATTACATCTCCGCGATGGCCGGCACGAACTTCGCCGACGACCGAGGCAACGTTACGGTCCACGGCGAATTTGCGGGGCAAAAGCGCATCTTCGGTTCGCAGCTGCCATGGCTTCGCCAGGTCAATGGTCAGATCGTCACGGATCTGGATCCGGCCGGTCTTCAGTTCGGCAGCGACGGCTTCCCCGATGCGACGTTCCAGCGCGACGTCCGCAGCGCCACCATTCATCGCTTCGGCTTGATTCCGATCACGCAAGCGGTCCTGGACAACGCCGCCACGCCGGGCGCAGACGTCTTGTCTGCTTGCGGCGTCGGTTTGGCGCAGACCAATGGCGCGCCGAGCAGCACGCCGACCGCCGGACTACCTGCGAACGCGGTTGGCCTCCCCTATAACTGCAACTTCGTGTTCGATGAAGCTGGCGGACTCTTCGGGCAAACGGGAACGCGCCTTGGTGCTGGTCCCTTCGGCAGCTTCCTCGGCGGCAACGGTCAGACCGGTCGCGAAGGCAGGCTCCTCTCGCTGCAGCCCGAGCTGAAGCGCTACAACCTGAATCTGCTGGCTCATTTCACGGTCAGCGACGCGTTTGAGCCGTTCATCGAAGCCAAGTGGAACCAGACCGATACCAAGGGCAACAACGCGGGCCCCTCGTTCATCCAGGGCACGATGGGTCAGTTCGACGCTCGTGAGCGCGTCCGACTGGACAACCCCTTCCTGACGCCCGCCCAGCGCACGACGATCGCCAATGCCATCGTCGCTTCCGGATGTAACACCGATCTTTCGACCGCCTGTCTCGTGACCGGCGTCGGTAGCCCGACCAGCGGTCCGGGTGGCACGCCGGGTGGCTCTTTCGCCCGATCTTCAGTCGTCGGAACCGGGCTGGGCCGTAGCGGCCCGCTGAATGCTGCCGATCTGGCTGCAATTGCCAACGGCACCTATCGCTTCGTCGTAGCGCGCACGCTGCTTGACGTGGGCATCCGCGACGAAGTCATGCAGCGCAACACCTTCCGCATCGTCGGCGGTACGCGCGGCACCTTCTTCGACGACTGGAACTACGAAGTTTCGGTCAACTACGGCAAGTACAAGGAAGACAAGGTTACCTACGGCTTCCTCGATCGCCAGCGCTTCATGCTGTCGATGGATGCCGGCGTGAACCCGCTGACCGGCAACATCGAATGCCGGTCGCAATTCGACCCGACCGCAGCGGTTGGTTACGACCGCGGCGGCGCCCAGGTCGGCACCGCTACCCGCGGCAACACCGCCCAGCAGGCTCGGCTTGCGGCGGATATCGCGGCTTGCGTGCCCTACAATCCGTTCGGTGGCAGCGACAACAGTGCGGCGGCGAACTACTTCCAGTATAATGCCCGCACCAAGGCCTCCATTCGCCAGTTCGTGGTCAGCGGTTTCTTTGGTGGCGACACCAGCGAATGGTTCGAACTGCCGGGCGGACCTGTCCGCTTCGCGCTTGGCGCAGAGTATCGCCGTGAAAAGGCCGACTATATCGACGATGCGTTCACGAACGGCGGCGATCCATTCGCTCCGGGCGCCGGCGAAGGCATCAACCCGGCCACCCAGACCAACACCAACGCGGTCGTCATTGGCCGGTTCAACCCCGACGCCTTCGTGGTCAAGGAAGCCTTCGGCGAAATCCAGATCCCGATCCTGAAGGATGAGCCCTTCTTTGAAGAGTTCACCGCCAGCGGCGCTGCGCGCGTTTCGAAATACAACGACGTGGCGGGCGATGTCGGTACCGTGTGGGCCTATAATGCGGGCCTCGACTGGGCTCCGGTTCGGGATATCCGGTTCCGCGGCAACTACAGCCGCTCGGTCCGCGCGCCGAACCTGTCGGAACTCTACTTCCCGTCGGTTCCGAACTTTGCTCCGGGCTTCACCGACCCGTGCGCGGCGAACGTCATCGCCAACAACGCCAACCGCGTTGCCAACTGTAATGCGGCGCTGACTCCTGCTCAGTTGGGAACCATCCGCACGGCGGCGATCTCGCTGCCGGTGATCAGCGGCAGCAATCCTGACCTGCAGGAAGAAACTGCGGACAGCTACACCATCGGTGCGGTCATTCAGCCCCGCTGGGTCCCAGGCCTGTCGCTCAGCGTCGACTGGTACAAGATCAAGGTGAGCAATGTGATCGTTGCGCTCGGTGCGCAGGCGATCGCGAACAACTGCTACGATCAGCCGAGCCTGAACAACGTGTTCTGCTCGCTGTTCGAACGCAACCTCACCGGTGCTCCCGATGCGTTCGGTCAACAGCCGGGCGAGATCCTCGGCAACAGCTTGCTACAGTCGGGCGTCAACTTCGCAGCTCGTCGCCGCGAAGGCATCGACGTCAACGTCGCTTACCGCGGCAACGTCAGCGATCTGTTCAGGATCAGCACCAATCTGATCTACACCCACAACATTCAGATCAGCAATTTCGAGAACCCGGCGCTGCCCGAGTTCGAGAATCGCATCCTGAGCGAGCTGGGTGACCCGAAGGACGAGTTCCGCTGGGATACCGACCTGACCCGCGGGCCGTTCACGCTTGGCTACCGCATGCGGTACATCGGCCCGATGTACACCAGCCTCTACGAAAACTTCGAAGAGCTGGAAGGCGCTTGCAGCGGCACTCCGGCCGTCTGCCCGCCGAACAACCTGGATGCCGCGGACCCGGTCAAGTACAAGTCGGTGTTCTACCACGACATCCGTGGCGAGGTGGAACTGAAGAACCTCGGCTTCGGTCGTCAGCTCAACTTCTACGCCG
>DASWTR010000104.1:0-5715 GCA_036402035.1 Sphingomicrobium sp. | reverse complement strand
GATAAAGGATCGCACCGAACAGCAGCAGCTGCGCGCCGGTAAAGCTGTAGCGGATTTCGACCGATCGAGCCGAGATGTCGGGCACCAGCCTGGGCTGGGCCTGGGCCATGATCAGCGGCGCGAGGCCGGCGAGGATCAGCGTCCGCTTCACAGATACTCGATCGAGAAAATCTCGTCGGGCCGCCAAGTCAGCCCGAGCAACATGCGCAGGGCGACCAGCAAAATGATGATCGCCAGCACCAGGCGCAGCAAATCCGGTTTCAGCCGCGTAGTCATCATCGCGCCATACTGCGCCCCGATCACGCCGCCGACGAGCAGCAACCCGGCGAGCACGATGTCGACCGCCTGGGTGGTCATGGCGTGGATCATGGTGGTGACCGCGCTGACCGCCAGGATCATCACCAGACTGGTCCCCACCACCACGCGGGCCGCCATGCCGAGAAGATAGATCATGGCCGGGACCAGGATGAAGCCGCCGCCGATGCCGAGGAGCACGGTCATGATCCCGGCAACGAAACCGAGCACCAGCGGCGCAATCGGCGAGAGATAGAGGCCGGAGGCGTAGAAGCGCCAACGCAGCGGCAGGCTCGCGATCCAGCGGTTATGCCGCGGCCGCTCCTCGCGCTCGCCGAGCTCGATCCAGCCCAGTGCGGCCAGCGCATCCTTGAGCATGAGGACGCCGATCGAGCCGAGCAGAATGACGTAGAGAAAGCCGATGACGAGGTCGATCTGACCGCTGTTCTGCAGCACCCGGAACAGCCCGGCGCCGACCAGGCTGCCAATCGCCCCGCCGACGATCATGACGCCGCCCATCTTCAGGTCGACACCGCCGCGCCGCATATGGGCATGGACTCCGGAGACCGAGGCGCCGGTGATCTGGGTGGTTGCCGAGGCCACCGCGACGGTTGGCGGGATGCCGTAGAAGATCAGCAGCGGGGTGGTTAGGAAGCCGCCGCCGACGCCGAACAGCCCGGACAGGAGACCGACCAGCCCGCCGAGCGCCACGATCAGCAGCGCATTGACCGACTGTTCGGCGATGGGAAGATAGATGTCCATGAGGCCTGCGGCACGCTAGCCGCAAAAAGGCGGCAAAACCAAGTCAACTGCGCGGCTGGGGCTATCCCTTGGTTGGCCCGGCCCCGATCGCCATCAGCCGCGCCAGATGGGCCTTGAACCGATCCAGCTCCGGCCCGTCGAGCAGCGACCGGCTGGCGAACTTGACGCCGGCCGGATTGACCGCCGTACCGTTGCGATAAACCTCATAATGAAGATGGGGACCGGTCGAGAGGCCCGAGGAACCGACATAGCCGATCAGCTGGCCCTGGCGGACGAAACTGCCCGGTTCCGCAACTGTGCGGCTCATATGGCTGTAACTGGTGACGATGCCGCCGCCATGGGCGATCCGCACTTGCCGGCCATAGCCGCCGGCCCAGCCCGCCTTGGTCACCTGGCCATCCGACGCCGCGACAATCGGCGTGCCATAGCCCGCCCCGAAATCGATGCCGCGATGCATCCGAGCGAAGCGCAGGATGGGATGGACGCGCAGGCCGAAGCCCGACGTGATACGCCCGGCGACCGGCCAGGCGAAGGCCGCAACCTGCCGGCCGGCACCATTGGCATCGACCCAGTCGATCCGCCCACCGACATTCCATTTCATCAGTCGGATGTCCGTCGCCGCCGAGCGGTCGATCGCGGCATAGAGCAGGGGTCCTTCGCGGCTTTCGCCGGTCGCGGCGCGGCGGTTGGCGACGATCAGGTCGAACCTGTCGTCGGGTCCGAGCTCGGCGCCGACGTCGAGTTGCGCCCCGATCGCACGCAGATATTCGCCCGCCGCCTGGGGCGAGACGCCGGACGAGCGCAGTGCCCAGTAGAGGCCATCGCCAACCCTCCCCCGAATACGCAGCGGCCGGTTGTCGATGGCGATCCTCGCGGTGCTGATCTGCAGACCGTCCGCCGCCGCTGTCAGCGTGACATTGAGGTCGAGGCCGGCACGAAACGCAATCCGCTCGATCGGACGGACACCGCTGGGTGCGCGCCGACCCAGCTTGAGTTCGAGGCTGGTTCCGGGCGCGACGCCGCGGGGGACAGCCGTGGCAATGACGCGGGCGGCGGCGGCGGCTTCGGCATAGGAGACGCCGGAGCGGACCAGCAACCGCGCGACGCTGTCACCGCGGCTGAGTTTGGCGAACAGTTCGACGAAAGGCCGATCGGGCGCTTCGGCGAGCGGCTCGACCAAGGCATTGGCCGCCATCCGAACGCCGGTCGTCGACCCTTGCGCAATCGGGCTGACCGCGAGCTCGCCATATCGCTCCGCTTCGGAAGAGCCGATCCGGTCGGCCATCGGTATCAGCGGCTCGAACGGCGCCGGCGCCAGGAAGGCGACCAGCGCGCAAAGCGCAGACAGGGTCGCCGCGCCGCGCAGCCAACGCAGCGAAATCGGCTCCTCGCCGAGGTCGACGACGAGGTCGAGGTCGCGCCAGCTTTTCTTGCGGCGCCCGAACCGCTGGGCAGGCGGCTGCGCAACGGCAAATGCCGTCTCGTTCCGCCACTCCGCGCGCATGTCGAGCAATTGCCACCCCTTCGGTCGTCGGAAACGTCATGGTTAAAAGAGGTTAAGGTCGCCTAAACGCTGCGCTCAACTGGCCGCAAAGCGCCTTGCGCTTGCCCACAGCCATGCCAAGATTAGGGCCATGTCCGCCCCGCGTGACGGCCTTGTCCGGGCCATTCTCGGCCCAACCAATACCGGCAAGACCCACTTGGCGATCGAGCGGATGTGCGCCCATTCGTCCGGGGTAATCGGCTTTCCGCTGCGCCTGCTGGCGCGCGAGGTCTATGAGCGGGTCGTCCAGTTGAAGGGCGCCAACCAGGTAGCATTGATCACCGGGGAGGAGCGGATCGTCCCGCCCGGCGCGCGCTACGTGCTGTGCACGGCAGAATCGATGCCCGTTCGCACCGGGCGCGACGACCGGCCGAGCGAAGGCCCCCTGCCAGCCGACTTCGCCTTTGCCGCGATCGACGAGGCGCAGCTCGGCATCGACCCGGAGCGCGGCCATGTGTTCACCGACCGGATGCTGCGCGCCCGGGGCCGGGAGGAGACCCTAATCCTCGGCTCCGACACGCTGCGGCCGCTGGTCCGCCAGCTTCTGCCGGAAGCGGAGATTGTCAGCCGGCCGCGCTTTTCGACCCTGCGCTACGCCGGCGCGACCAAGCTCAGCCGGCTGCCGCCCCGATCGGCGGTGGTCGCCTTCTCGGCCGAGCAGGTTTATGCGCTGGCCGAGATGCTGCGCCGCTTCAAGGGCGGCGCGGCGGTAGTGATGGGCGCCTTGTCGCCGGCCACGCGCAATGCCCAGGTGGCGATGTTCCAGCGCGGCGAGGTGGATTATCTGGTCGCCACGGACGCGATCGGCATGGGCCTCAATATGGACGTGACCCATGTCGCCTTCGCCGGGCTGGAGAAGTTCGACGGCCGCCGCGACCGCCGCCTGACCATCTCCGAGATGGCGCAGATCGCCGGGCGCGCCGGACGCCACCAGCGCGACGGCAGCTTCGGTACGCTCGGCTTGGGCGGGGACAACGCGCCGGAATTCACCGACGAAGAGGTCGATGCGATCGAGGAGCATCGCTTCCGCCCCCTCGACCACCTCTACTGGCGCAGCGCCGAGCTTGATTTCAGCACTGTCACCGACCTGATCGCCAGCCTGGAGGCGAAGAGCGATGACCCGCTGCTGAGACCCGCTCCGCTGGCGATCGACCTGGCGGTGCTGAAGCTGATCGCCGAGGACCCGGCGATCGCCGCCACCAGAAGCAGCAAGGCACGCAAGCTGTGGGCGGTGTGTGGGCTTCCGGATTTCCGCAAGGTCGGACCGATGCACCATGCCCGAATGGTCCGGCGCCTCTTCAGCTATATCGGCGAGGGTGGCCACATCCCGCACGAATGGTTCGCCGCCGAAGTGGCGCGGCTCGACAATGTCGCCGGCGATATCGAGGCGCTGGCCGACCGGCTCGCCGGCATTCGCAGCTGGGCTTACATCGCCCAGCGCGTCGACTGGCTGGCCGACCCCGGCAAATGGGCCGAGCGGACCCGCGCCGTGGAGGCGCGGCTGTCGGACGCGCTCCACGAGAGGCTGACCCAGCGCTTCGTCGACCGCCGGACGGCGGTGCTGGTCCGCGACATCGGCGCGCGCGGCGCCGATGCGCTGCCGGTCACCGTCGCCGCCGATGGCGAGGTCAGCGTCGGGCCGGAGCCGATCGGCCACCTCGCCGGGTTCGAGTTCAAGGTCGACCCCACCGCGCGCCTCGCCGACAAGCGACTGCTGCTCGCCGCGGCCGAGCGCCGGCTGGGCGACGAGCTCGACCGGCGCGCGGCTAAGCTCTGTGACGCGCCCGACACCGAGTTCCAGCTGGTCGAGGAGGCGGGCGGCCTCGCCATCGGCTGGGACGGCCATATCCTGGCCCGGCTCGCCCCAGGCCGATCGTTGCTGGAGCCCGCCGTGCGAACCGCGCGAGCCCTGGATCGCTTGTCCGCCGAGCGGCGGAGCAAGCTGCGCGGTCGGCTTGAACGTTGGATCGAGTCCCAGATCAACCGGCATCTGCAAGCGCTGCGCGCGCTGGCCAATGCCGCGGCGGACCCCAAGGCCACGCCGGGGATCCGCGCGCTGGCGGCGATGCTGGTCGATGCCGGCGGCCACCTGCCCCGTCGTGCCATCGCCGCCCAGCTCGCCGCACTGACCAAGGAGGACCGGCACGCGCTTCACCGCATGCGGGTCCGGCTCGGTGCGCTCGACGTCTATATCCAGTCGCTGCTGAAGCCGGGCGCGCAGCAGTGGCGCGCCGCCCTGCTCAGCGTGCGCTCGAACCAGCCGATGCCGCGTTTGCCGCACCCCTCCGCAGCCATGCTGGACGGCACCGCCGACCGGCGCGGCGCCGCCTTGGCGTTCCGACGGATCGGCAACGATTGGCTACGAATCGACCTGGCCGACCGGCTCGCCAGCCACGCCCACCAGGTGCGCCAGCATGGCGGCGACGATCCGGTCGACCGCGCGCTGGCGACCAGCCTCGGCCTCGACGAGCCGACCGTCCGCCATTTGATGGCCGAGGTAGGATTCGTGCCGCACGGCGAGGCCTGGACCTGGCGCGGCCAGCGCCGGCCGCGTCGCCGCCAGCCGCAAGCCCCCAGGCCGGAGAATGCATTCGCCGTGCTGGCCGGGTTGAAGCGGTAGGTGCGCCTCGATCGCTATCTCTTCTTCATTCGACTGGTGAAAAGTCGTACCCTGGCCCAAGGGCTGATCGAGGAAGGCAAAGTCCGGGTCGACGGCAAGCGGGTGACGAAGACCAGCGAGGAAGTGCGCGTCGGCGCGGTGATCGCGATGCCATTGCGTGGCGACGTGCGCATCCTTCGAGTGCTCGCCCTGCCGAGCCGGCGCGGGCCAGCCAGTGAGGCCCGGGCCTGCTACGAGGAAGTCGAAGAATCCCCGCAATCTGCGAACGTCTCGCAGGAGAGCGGAGCCGATTGACGGCGCGGGCCGAGCGACCTAGCCACGGCGCCAAGAGAGGGAGCATTTTTGCCATGACCTATGTCGTCACCGACGCCTGCATCCGCTGCAAATATATGGATTGCGTCGAGGTCTGTCCGGTCGATTGCTTCTACGAGGGTGAGAATATGCTCGCCATCAATCCCAACGAGTGCATCGACTGCGGCGTGTGCGAGCCCGAATG
>DASWTR010000103.1:0-3000 GCA_036402035.1 Sphingomicrobium sp. | reverse complement strand
GCTCGGCTCGATCACCGACGCGTTCGGCATTTTCGGCCGCTTCTTCCGCATCGCGGGACTGAACATCAACGCCACGTTGAATGCGCTGGAGCGCAAGGGTGTGGTTACCACGCTCGCCGAGCCGACCTTGATCGCGCTTTCGGGCGAAACCGCCAGCTTTCTTGCCGGTGGCGAGTTTCCGATTCCGGTTGCCCAGAGCGGCTCGGGCGGGGGCGACGCCGCCATCTCGGTCGAGTTCAAGCAGTTCGGCGTCGGCCTGGCCTTCACTCCGACCGTCCTTGCTGACGGGGTTATCAACA
The DNA here is from genome assembly GCA_036402035.1 of Sphingomicrobium sp. Classification (GTDB taxonomy): domain Bacteria; phylum Pseudomonadota; class Alphaproteobacteria; order Sphingomonadales; family Sphingomonadaceae; genus Sphingomicrobium. The sequence goes on along the minus strand of DASWTR010000103.1, from coordinate 2,701 downwards.
TGGAGGTGGCGCCGGAGGTCAGCGCGATCGACGTCAGCGCCGGAGTGACCATCAACGGCATTCGCGTGCCCGGCCTCCAGACCCGCCGCGCCAAGACCACGGTCGAGCTTCGCGACGGTGAGAGCTTCGCCCTCGCCGGCCTGATCCGCCGCGACTTTTCGGATACCGTACGGCAATTCCCGATCCTCGGCTCGATCCCGATCATCGGCACGCTGTTCCGCTCGACCAGCTTCCAGAAGGACGACACCGAGCTGGTGATCATCGTCACTCCGCGGCTGGTGAAGCCGGTCCGCGCGGCGCAGATGAAGGTTCCGACCGACCGCGCCACGCCGCCTGATGAGGTCGACCTGTTCCTGCTCGGCCGGACCGACGGGGCGGTCGGCACCAACCCGCTGGCGCCAACCCAGCCGTCGCCGGTCGGCCGCCCGATCGGCGAGCCTGCCCTGCCGGGGCCCGGTGGGATGGCAAGCCTCGACCCAAGCCGACTGGAGAAGGATTATGGCCATGCGCTTTAAGAGTCCGCTGCTGTGCCTTTCTGCGGCGACGCTGATCACGCTGGCCGGCTGCGCGCCGGTCGATCCAGGCTTCGGCGAAGCGCTGCGCTACGACATGGCGGTCCAGACGATCGATCCCGATCCGCAATACCCCGAAGGCAGCCTTCAGCCGGGATACCACGGCGAGAAAGCCCAGAAGGCGACCGACCGCTACCGCAAGGGTACAACCAAGCCGGTGCAAGTGCAAAGCGCCAGCAGCGGCGGCACCGGCGGCAGCTCTTCGGGCAACTAAGGATGCACGGGCATGAAACGCCAGATTTTCGGACGTGCTGGAGACGATAGCGGGGCCGTTGCGGCAACCGTAGGCCTGTCGCTGTTCGCGCTGGTCGCCGTCGGCGGAATCGCGTTCGACTATGCGCGGCTGGCGGCCCTGGACACCGAGATGCAGAATGCCGCCGACCAGGCGGCCCTGGCGGCGGCGACGCAGTTGGACAAGGAGGCTGGCGCCGTGCACCGCGCGGTTGCTGCCGCACAGGGCCTGCTCGCCAACCAGACGGTGATGGCCAATGAGGCCGCCGCTCGAACAATCGCCGTTCCAACGATCTTGTTCTACGCCACCAAGGCCGACGCTGAAGCCGTCAACAGCAGCGATCCTACCGCTTGCCCTGTCACCAATTCAATTGATCCTGCCTCTGTGCCGGCCGATAGCACTCTCCCGGCCGCCATCGCCGCCAACACGGCCGCGAAGTTCGTCTGCGTCCGCACTGTGAATCGCGTGGCCCATTACGCGTTGACGCCGATCGCGGCTGCGTTTCGATCCGATAATGTCTCGGCGATGGCTGTCGCCGGTCTCGGGTCGGCGATCTGCAAGATTCCGCCGCTAATGATGTGCAATCCGCAAGAGGGCGAAGATCCGCTCGATCCGCTGGGATTCGACGTCTCGGACTTCGTCGGGCACGGCCTGCGGCTGGTCGAGGGTGGCGGCGGATCTTGGGCGCCCGGCAATTTCGGCTATCTGCAGACGGGATTGCAAAACGGAGCCGCCGCGCTCGAATATGCGCTGGGCGCCAACGTTCCGCCGGGCGATTGTGTGTCAACCGAGGGCGTCACCACCAAGCCCGGCGAAAGCACGTCGGTCACTGACGGCATCAACACTCGCTTCGACATCTACGAAAATGGCCTGACCAACAACTGCACTGCCGGAACTTGCAGTCCGGCGCTAAACGTCCGCAAGGATGTCGTCAGGGCGGCCGGTTCGACGAACTTCGGCTTCAATACCGGTAGTGAGCCCTGGGAACTTCCCGGCATCCGGTACGAGCCCAATCCTGCCGGCGTACAAGCAGCGCCCTATCCTTTGTCGATGGGGCATCCCCGCGATATCTGCCATGCCAGCGATACAGACGGCGACGGCGGAACCGAATATTGCGACGGCGGTCGGATGGGCGATGGGCTGTGGGATCGTGACCTTTATTTCTTTGTCAATCACAAGTCATTACTCGGCAGTCCGACTCCCACCGCGCCAAACGCGAGCTGGAAGACCATCCCTTCCCTGACCGCATTCGCCACCGCCAACGGGATCACAAACCTGGATAAGATCACCCGCTACCAGGTGTATCTGTGGGAAATCGCGGCGGACGAACTCGACTCTTATTCGTTCACCTGGACCGACCCCAATCCTCCAGGCAAGACTGTCACTCGAACTCATTACGGCAAGCCGGTCGAACCTCACATCGGAGTCGGCGCCAGCGCTAGCCAGCTCGACCGGCGCATCTCGGCGGTAGCTGTCGTGAATTGCGAGGCGCAGACCGTCCAAGGCCAGTCAAAGAATGTGACGGTCGCCAAATGGGTCGAGGTGTTCTTCGTCGAGCCGTCCCTGGCGCGGCCGCCGCGGACTACAGCGGGCGACATTTATGTCGAGATCATCCGCGAAACGACGGCAGGCGGCAATGCACCCACCAACCCACAGGTAGTACGGCGTGACGTGCCGTATCTGATTAAATGACACGACCGCTTCGCCTGATACGCGATCGGGGCGGTTCCGCGGCAGCGGAATTGGCATTGGTCATGCCATTGTTGCTGGTCGTTCTAATCGGTTCGGTCGAGCTCGGCCATTTCATGTATAACGAGCATATCCTGACGAAGGCCGTCCGCGACGGTGCCCGCTATGCGGCGCGGCAGGGCTTCGCAAACTACGATTGCAGTGGTGA
>DASWTR010000102.1:0-1503 GCA_036402035.1 Sphingomicrobium sp. | reverse complement strand
TCGTCGGAGCCGGGCCATGCGAAAGCTTGCTGCCATCGGGCTGACGATTCGGTGATCCGGTCCCACAGGAAGCGGATCATCACCGGGCGCCCGCGCAGCTCATCGTCGCCGAAGAAAGTCCCGACGCCGTCGCGAAAGCTGCCGATCATCGGCGCGTCGAGCGCGGGCGTGCGGCCGTCGATCCAGTGGATCGTCCAGCGTTTCTCGGTCGGGTCGAACCAGCGAATTGTGACCGCGCGGTAAGCCCCGGCAGGCAGCTCGATCAGATTGTCGTCGACGTTGCCCAGGCCACCGAGCACCGGCCGGCACTCCATCGATCCGCCGAATTGCTCCCATTGATCGCAATCGGCCAGGCGTTCCTTGAGGCGACGATGGTCGACCCTCCACGATCCATGGAGGAAGTCGAAATCCCCCGCGCCCTCGGTCTGCGTCATGCCCTGCTAAACTCCATGATCCAGTTGACCTCCCACTCCTCGGTGCCGGCGGGAGCGAAGGCCTGGGTCCACTCCGCCCGGCCGGGATCGATCTGCCGGTAGGTGGTGCGTACCCGGATCGGGCGGCCCTCGAACCGGTCGTCGCTGAAAAAGCTGCCCAACCCATCGCGAAAGCCGCCGCGCACCGGTGGGTCGACCATGTCCGGGGTCCGCCAGTCGATCCACCAGATCGACCAAGTGCCATTGTCCGGGTCGAACAGGCGCAGCGAATGCGCTTCATAGAACCCCGTCGGGTCGTCGAGTTGGTTGATGTCGATATTGCCTCGTCCGGCAAGTATCGGCTGCACCGATAGCGTGCCCCGAAACTCGATCCAGTCGGTGCAGCCGGCTAGCCGGCGGGCCAGTTTGCGGTGCAAGACCTGCCAGTCGCCGTGGAGGAAATCAAAATCGTTTGAGCTGCTCATTATTACAAAACAGACCGGTTGTCCGGTTTTGTCAATAGACCTATCAGCGGCTACATGGCCAAGCCCCGCAATCGCATCCGCTCCAACGACCCGCAGGGGCTTCGCAACCGGGTTCTCGACGCGGCGAGCGCGGCGTTTCAGTCAAAGGGCTATGACGCCACCAGCATCCACGACCTGATCCGGACGACCGGTGTAACCGGCGGCGCCCTGCACCATCATTTCCCGAGCAAGAAGAGCCTGGCGCTCGCGGTCATCGACGAGCGGATCGCGGCCGAAGTCGGCTCGACCTGGATCGACCAGGTGGCCGAGGCGCCCACCGCGGCGAGCGGCATCGTGGCGGTGTTCGAACGGGTCGCCGACGCGCTCGATCAGCAGGGTTCGGTCAGCGGCTGTCCGCTCGGCAACCTGGCATCGGAACTGGCGCTCGGCGATGATGAGCTGCGCGGCGCGCTTGCTGCGCGCTACGCGGATTGGCGCGGCGCGATCATGGCCAAGATCGACGCTGACAAGGCGCTTGGGCGAGCCGCCTTCGCGCCCGACGCAGCCGCTTTCGCCGATGTGGTGATCGCGCTGTTCACTGGCGCGCTGACGATCGGCAAGGCCGA
>DASWTR010000101.1:0-4655 GCA_036402035.1 Sphingomicrobium sp. | reverse complement strand
AGAAGGTGGTCGATACGTTCGGCCGCCTCGACATATTGGTGAACAATGCCGGCGAGCAGCACGCCGACGAGGATATCCGCAACATCACCGACGAGCAGCTGCGCCGCACCTTCCAGACCAACATCTTCTCGATGTTCTACCTGGTGCAGGCGGCGCTGCCGCACCTGAAAGAGGGCGCGTCGATCATCAACTGCACCTCCATCACCATGTACAAGGGCAGCCCCGAGCTGCTCGACTATTCGGCGACCAAGGGCGCGATCACCGCCTTCACCCGCTCCCTGTCGCAGAGCCTGGTAAAGAAGGGGATCCGGGTGAATGCGGTCGCGCCAGGTCCAATCTGGACGCCGCTCAACCCGTTCGGGGGCCAGAAGCCGGAGGATATTCCCGACTTCGGCAAGGATACGCCGATGGGAAGGCCGGGTCAGCCCAACGAGGTCGCCCCCAGCTTCCTGTTCCTCGCCTGCGACGATGCCAGCTACATGACCGGCCAGGTGCTGCATCCCAACGGCGGTACCGTCGTCAACGGCTAGTTGGGAAAATTTCCCAACGTCTCGCGGGAATTCCCGCCAATCCACGCTATGGCTGGCTACGCGCTACTGAAAAATAACGACAAATTTCATTTGGCACGCTCCCTGCAATGAGTGTGGCGAGCCCAATCGGGGGTTCGCAAAAGGGAGTAACCACAATGACCTTCTCGTTCGTCGACAGCCGCCAACTCGCCGTCAGCCTCGCCGGCGCCTTCGTCACCTCGCTGCTGTTCATCTCGGCCGCCGGCTCGCTGCCGATCGCCTAAGCAACAGCCACGCAATTCTGAAGGAAGACAGACCCATGAACGGTCGCTTCGTCATCAACCGCAGCCGCGCCAAGGTCATGGGCGTGTGCGCCGGCCTCGCCGACTGGCTGAACATCGACGTGCTCGTCGTCCGCCTCGGCGTCGTCCTGGCAACGCTGTTCACTGGCCCGGTTGCCATCTTGCTTTACATCCTGACCGGCTGGCTCGCCAACGAAGACCGCTAAGCGGTCAGGCGAACCCGCCTCTCGAAAGAAAGCTCTTCGATGTTGTCGGTATCTGTCTTTCCGCCGCCGATTATGGCACCTTCGCAAATGCTGGACGTTAGGCGGCGCAGGAGGTCGATAATGGAACGGCAAGGCGAAGAAGTTCACCTGAATGAAACCGAGGCGACCGCCGGCGTGAAGCAGCAAGGCGTGCGCTATGTTCTCGGCTTTTCCCTCCTGCTGGTCGTGATCGCCCTGTCCGCAGTGTGGATCCTGGGCTCGATCCTCTGACCTTTTAGTCGAACAATTCCTCGAGGAAGCTCTTGCGGCGCTTGTACGGCTTGCCGTGATAGCCATGGCCATAATGCTGCTGAGGCGGCGGTGAGCCCCACTGCTGGCCTGACGGTGGCGGGGGCGGTGCGGCGGGCTGTTCAGCCGCGCTGTTCCGCTCGATAATCTTGTCCAGCTCGCCGCGATCGAGCCATACGCCCCGGCACGAGGGGCAATAGTCGATCTCGATCCCCTGCCGCTCGCTCATCACCAGCGTCGTACCGTCGATTGGGCAGGCCATCGGTCCATGGGCAGGCATCGGATTTCTTCTCCTCGATCTTTCGCTACTCTCTTGCCAAGGTGGGACCGATAATCGGTCAGGCAAGGGTGGCGCGGTGAAAAGCATCTGGATTGCGGCGATGTTTCTCCTGACCGGCTGTGCCACCACGCCGCCGGCACCGGCCGCGGACCAATGGTATGCGCGCTTGTCCAAGCTGTGCGGCCAAGCGTTCGAAGGGCGGCTCGTGTCCGATGATGCCGCCGACGCCTCCTTCGCCGGACAGCGGCTGGTGATGCATCTCCGGCAGTGCAGCGACGGCGAAATCCGCATCCCCTTCCATGTCGGCGTCGACCGCTCGCGCACCTGGGTGGTCAGCCGCGCCGCTTCCGGCCTGCGGCTCAAGCATGATCATCGTCATGAGGACGGCAGCAGCGATGTCTTGACCATGTACGGCGGCGACAGCCGCGGTCCCGGCACATTTGTACGACAGGAGTTCCCGGCCGACGCGCACTCCATTGCCATGTTCACCGCCCAGAACCGCGCCATATCCAACGCCAATGTCTGGGCGATCGAAGTGGGTGAACGGCATTTCGCCTATGAGCTGCGCAGACCGCCCGGCCCCGCGCAGCGTTACTTCCGCGTCGAGTTCGATTTGACCCGACCCGTGGCTCCGCCGCCGGCGCCGTGGGGCGGCTAGCCCAGCATGCTTCCGGGCGCTAGCATCGCCCAACTTTTTGAGGAGTCGACCGATGCGCGCCCTTCGCCCCGCCCTGTTCGTCGCACTGTCCATCCTGGCCCAACCTTTGGCCGCGGCCTTGCCGGTAGGGACGCAGGCACCCGATTTCGAGACGACCGGCGCGCTGGCGGGCAAATCCTTCAAGCTGCACCTCAAGGATCAGCTGCGCCACGGACCGCTTGTACTCTATTTCTATCCCAAGGCCTTCACCCAGGGCTGCACACTGGAGGCCAAGGCCTTCGCCGATGCGATGCCCGAGTTCCGCAAGGCCGGCGCCCGAGTGGTCGGGATGAGTGCCGACGATCTGGACACGCTCAAACGCTTTTCGACCGAAGCCTGCCGAAGCAAATTCCCCGTGGCGATCGCCTCGCCAGCGACCATCAAGGCCTATGACGTGGTGCTCAAGCAGAAGCCGGAGCTGACCGACCGCACCAGCTATGTCATCAATCGCAACGGCCGGGTCGTGATGGTCCACTCGGACCTGGATTGGAAAGACCATGTCTCAAAGACGCTCGCCGCCGTCAGGGCGCTGAAGCGTTGAGGAGTCAGCGCGGGCTCATCACCCGGGCCCTTTGTTGTCCGGTTAACCAAGCAGGCGAATCGGGCTGGCGGCAGGGACGCATTTGGCGGGGACGTGCGTTGCCAAAAAGCCGCGAAATCCGCCCTTTTTTGGGACAACCCTTATCGAAAGTTAGCCGTCTAAGTTACTGGACGGGCGTGATTTTCGGTTAATTTTGAAACGTGTCGTTAACCCCTTCCGTTAATGGGAAAGAAGAGTCACTCTTAGGCAGGACGAAATCGAGGAGGGGTGCCTCGTGACAAAAACATTGCTTGGAGCGCTGATCGCCGGCGCCTGTATGGCGGCCTCCGCGCCCGCCGTGGCGGGCAGCGAGGCCGCAAATGCCACGTCGGTTCCGGACAATTACCGGCCGTTGATCCTCGACCGGAACGCCAAACCGGTCCGGTCGGCCAACCATCCGATGATCCTTAACCGTCCGGCCAGCCCGGACGTTTTTGGAACGGTCGCGCTCAATGCGGGCGTGACCTTTTACGACGCGCGCTTCCGCCGGGTGGCCTCGACCGATTCCAAGGACCCGCTCGTGCAGCGGCTGGCGGCGAGTGCTGCGAGCCTCGATCCGATCGGCAAGCTGCGCATGGTCCAGCAGGAACTGAACCAACGAATCCGCTGGATGCATGACCTCGACAATATGGGTGTGGCCGATTTCTGGGCCAACGCGGGCGAGACGCTTCGCCGCGGCACTGGCGACAGCGAGGATATCGCCATCGCCAAGATGCAGGTGCTGAAGGCCGCGGGGTTCAATCCGAAGGATCTGTACATCAGCGTCGGCCGTCATTCGACGCGCGGGGCGCACATCCTACTGCTCGCCCGGACGGCGAGCGGCTTCTTCGTCCTGGACGACCAGGCAAGCGGTCTAATGACGCCCGCTCAGCACGCCCGCTTCACGCCGGTCATGACGCTCGGCCAGGGCGTGAGCTGGCTTCACGGCCGCCGCACCGGGTCGCGGGTGGCGAGCGCCAGTTCGGGGTCGGCCCGGGCCAAGGGCAAATAGCCGGGCTCCCGCTGCCCTTCGCTAGTCAGTGGTGCTTGAAATATTGCACCTCGCGCTCATGCTCCTCCGCAGCGGCGCGGCTGGCGAAGGTGCCAAGGTTGCGGCGCTTGCCGGTCTTGGCATCCTTCTTCCGTGAATAGAGCCGAAATTCTCCGCTCTTCAGCTTGCGGATCATGTCAACGGGCCTGCAACCTCACCAGCGGACGGCTCCAGCCGCGGCGGATCGGCTCATAGCGCAGGCGCACCCAGTCGACATCGCGTACTCGGCCGTTGAGATCGATGTTGCGGGTGCAGCGCCCCGCGCCGATCCGTTGGCGAACTCGAACGTCCTGCCGTTGGCCATTGTCGAAACGGATGTCGAAGTCGCGCATCCGGAGCGGCGCGTTGAACACGCACAGCCGGACCTGCTGCCATCGCCGTCCGCCCGGAACATTGATCCGGTCGACGTCGGTACCGCCGGACACGGTCTTATAGGCGATGGTGCGCCAATTTCCCTGTTGCGCCGAGGCCGGTGCCACGGTGATCGCAGCCACTGCGCCGGCAGCGGCCAATATCAACATACGGGTCACGTGCATTCTCCCTTACTGTCGCCCTGTTGGGGGTAAGGAACGGGCATCGGCAGAGGAGGTTTCACGCGGCGGTTGGGCTGTGCGCCCGGCAAGTCAGGGTTTGGGAACCTTCTTGGCGACCAGCTTGATCTCGACCAGCCCATCGTCCGGTACCAGTCGATCGATGTCGATCGCGGTCCAGGCCGGGAACGGCTCGCGGATATAGCGGTCCTTGACCTTGCGGAACCCGTCGA
>DASWTR010000100.1:0-9010 GCA_036402035.1 Sphingomicrobium sp. | reverse complement strand
TTGAGGCACCTCCCATGAGCACCGAACAGCGCCTTGCCGAGCTCGGCATCACCCTCCCGCAGCCCGCCGCCCCGGTGGCGTCCTATGTTCCCGCGGTCGAGGCCAATGGCCTGCTGCACATCAGCGGACAGATCAGCTTCGCGGAAGACGGCAGCCTGATCAAAGGCCGGCTGGGCGAGAGTATGGACCTGGAAGCGGGCCAGGCCGCCGCGCGCCGCTGCGGCATCATGCTGCTGGCGCAGATCAAAGCCGCGCTCGGCTCGCTCGACCGGGTTCAGCGGATCGTCAAGCTCGGCGTGTTCGTCAGCAGCCACGGCGATTTCACCGACCAGCCCAAGGTCGCTAATGGCACATCCGAGCTGATGCAGGAAGTGTTCGGTGAGGCTGGGCGCCATGCCCGCTCGGCGGTCGGCGTGCCGGTGCTACCGCTGGGCGTCGCGGTCGAGGTGGATGCGATCGTCCAGGTCCGAGCCTGACCCCCTAGACCCGGGTCCTCAAGGGTTCGCACATCGCGGGCTCCACGGTCCGGGCGTTCCTGAAAACAGCCTCGCCGCGTTCCGCGCCGCGATCGAGATTGGCGCAGGTATCGAATGCGACGTGCGCCTGTCGAGCGACGGCCAGGTCATGGTGTTCCATGACCATGACCTTCGCCGGCTATGCGCGTCCGGCCTCGCGGTGGAGTCGACCTCGGCGAAGATATTGTCGGCGCAGCGGCTGTTCGACAGCAACCAGCATATTCCGCTGCTCGCCGAGCTGCTCAAGCTTGTCGCGGGTCGCTTTCCGCTGCTCATCGAAATCAAATGCCGGGGCGGGAATTCGGCACAGATCGCCGCGGCGGTCGTCGCGGAACTGCAAGGCTATGCCGGGCCGGTCGGCGTCATGAGCTTCGAACCCAAGGTCGGCCATCGGCTGGCACGCCATGCCCCCGGAGTCCGGCGCGGGCTGGTCATCTCGGAGCGCGCGTCGTTGCTCGACCGATGGCGCAGCCAGCGCCTTGCGTCACCGCAATTCCTTGCGATCGACCGCGCGGCCATTGCGAGAGCCTGGGTGAGCCAACAGCGTCGTCACCGCTGGGTCTACAGCTGGACCATCCGTTCGGTCGAGCAGCGCCAGACAGCTGCAATTCACGCGGACGCGCTTATCTGGGAAAGCGATGGCCGACCGGGAAGCTGAAATTATCGCGCGGATTGCCCAAAGGGTGTCCGATCTTCCTTCGGCGCAATGGGACGGGCTGGCGGGAACGGCCGACCCGTTCCTCAGCCATGCATTCCTGTCATTGCTGGAAAGCTCGGGCAGCGTTGGTGAGGAAACCGGCTGGGCGCCCTTGCCGGTGACGGTCGAGCGCGCAGGCCGAGTCACTGCTGCCGCGCCTGCGTATCTCAAGACCCACAGTCAGGGCGAATATGTGTTCGATCATGGCTGGGCGGACGCCTGGGAACGGGCCGGCGGCTCTTATTATCCCAAGCTGCAAGTGGCGGTCCCGTTCACGCCCTGTGTCGGGCCGCGACTGCTGGGCGACGATCGCCACGCCCTGCTCGCCGCGCTGGAGACGGTGACGATCCAGAACCGCTTGTCCTCGGCGCACATCACCTTCCTGACCGCCGAGGAGGTGAAAGCCGCCGAGGGGCGCGGCTGGCTGCGCCGCGACGGGCTTCAGTTCCACTGGTTCAATCGCGGCTATGCCGGCTTCGACGATTTTCTCGGCGCCCTGTCGAGCCGCAAGCGCAAGGCGATCCGTAAGGAGCGGGCGGCGGCCATAGAGGGTTTGGAGATCGTCGAGCTGCGCGGCAGCCAGATCGAAGCGGCCCATTGGGACGCGATGTGGCACTTCTATCAGCATACTGGTGCCAGGAAGTGGGGCCGGCCCTATCTGACACGTGCCTTCTTCGACCGGGTCGGTGCGGCGATGGGTGACAGCGCGCTGATGTTCCTCGCCCTGGAGCAAGGGCGGCCGATCGCCGGAGCGCTCAATTTCATCGGCGTCGACACGCTCTACGGCCGCTACTGGGGCGCGATCGACGAGCGGCCCTTCCTCCATTTCGAGCTCAGCTATTATCGCGCGATCGACTGGGCGATCCGCCAGGGGCTGAAAACGATCCAGGCAGGCGCCCAGGGCGAGCACAAGCTGGCGCGGGGTTATGAGCCGGTAATCACTCCATCGGTCCACTTCCTCCCCGACAGCGGGTTCCGCCGGGCGGTGGCGGATTTTCTCGAACGGGAGCGTGAGGCCGTGCGGCTGGAGCTTGAATGGGCGCGGGCGGCGCTGCCCTACCGCTCCGATTCCTCGTCATAGATGCCGATCCTGCGACCTTCAGGGCCAGCCAGGCCGCGATACATGCCGGCGGTCGTGAAGCCCCAGGCGGCTTCGCCTGACGGCGCAACGGCGATCAGGCCGCCGTTGCCGCCGAGCGCTTTCACTTCCGCCAGCACCCCGTCTAGCGCTTCTTGCAAACCGGTGCCGCCGATGCGCACGCGGGCGCAAAGCTCATGCGCCGCCGCAGCACGGATGAAAACTTCTCCCAGCCCGGTCGCGCTGACCCCCGCGGCTCGGTCGTCGGCGTAGGTGCCGCAGCCGATCAATGGCGCATCGCCGATCCGGCCCCAGCGCTTGGCGGTAAGGCCGCCGGTCGAGGTCGCTGCTGCGACATGGCCATGCGCGTCGACCGCGACCGCACCGATCGTCCCATATTTGATGTCGGCGTCGAACGCATTGGCGCCTTGGGCCAGCAGCTCGTCCAGCTGCCGCCGGCGCTCGGGCGTGACGAACCAGCGGTTGGGGACCTGCTCAAGGCCCGCCTCGCAGGCGAAATCGTCGGCGCCGTCGTAGCTCATCAGCACATGCGGGCTTTGCTCCATCACCGCCCGCGCCGCGCTGATCGGGGCGCGGGTGGAGCGGAGCCCGGCCACCGCCCCACAGCGCCGGTCGCGGCCGTCCATGATCGCCGCGTCAAGCTCGACATGGCCGTCATAGGCCAGCACGCTGCCCCGCCCGGCGTTGAAGCAGGCGTCTTCCTCAAGCACCCGCGCCGCCGCCTCGACCGCGTCGAGCGCGCTCCCGCCGCCGGCCAGGATCGCCTCGCCCGCGTCCAACGCGGCGTTGAGGCCCGCCCGGCCGAGCGCATCCATCTCCGCAGCCAGCACACCGCGCCGCATCGACCCCGACCCGCCATGGATCACCAGTTTCCAGCTCATCGCCCGGCCCTAGCGGGACACTGCACCGGTTTCTAGTTGGGGCGACGGAGGGGATTAGCTGTAGGCGATCCAGCGCCCCAGGCTGGCGACCGACAGCCATAGTAGGAGCGATGCCGCAGCCATCAGCCGCCCCCACGCCGGTGGGTCCGCGTCCCACTGCTCGATCCGCGCATGCCACAGGAAGCGAAAGGCGGCGGCATTGGCGAGCGCCAGCGCGATCAGCAGCAGTTTGGTTCGGAAGGTCGTCGAATGAATCAACGCCGAAGCATCCGCGGCGAACATCGTAACGCCGCTCGGGATCATCAGCAGCAACCCGGCCAGCGCGATCGGGGTCAAGGCTGAGGCCAGCGGCGCCGCGGGAAGGCGGCGGAACAGGCCAGCGAGACGCAGGTCGAGGATGCCGATCCCGCCGACCAGCATGATCAGCCCGAGGATGTGGACCAGGTTGGCGAACGGATAGGCCTCGCCGCCGGCCCACACGCCGAACGACGATGACTGGACCGCATGGCCGAACGCGTTCAGGTCCAATCAGCGAAGCTCGATCGTCTTGCCGCCAGCGGTGATCCGCTCGATCCGCATCTCCGCGCTTCCGTCCAGCTTCGGATAGCCGACCAGCGTCACCGGCTTGCCGGGCGCAATCATCGCCTGGGTGAGGCCGCGCGCCTGCATCCGCGAGGTCGGCGCCAGCACGACCGTCCAGCGCTTCCCCTGCCAGTCGATCGTCGCCATGCCATGCGGATTGGCCCAGCTCAGCGTCCTGAGCTTGCCCTTCACCGTCAGCACCTTGTTCGCGTCATAGCTGCTCCAGCCATGATGGGCGTAGGCCGCAGCCGGCAGCAGAACCGCGATGGCCGCTGCTATGATCAGTTTCTTCATCGAACGCCTCCCTGCCGTGCTGCCGGCAGAACGGGCCGATGCGGCGAACGTTCCCGCGGGCTAGCGCTTCTGCCCCGGCGCCTTGGCCTCGGGCCCGAGCGCATCGTCGAGCAGGCGGGCGAGACGGATGCCGCCGTTGACCACATTTTCCCGGACCAGCGGGATCAGGGCGCGCACCTCGGCTTCGTCGAGCGTCGGCCGGTCGGCTGGCGCGGCGCCGCAGGGATCGCCGAGCAGGCTGCGATAGGCCTGGCTGCCCGATTTCTCCCACATCTCCCGGCTCCAGTCCTCGACCGAACCCTGCGCAACCCGTTCACGATCGGGAACCGCTGCGAGCAGCGCGGCGGCTCCGGCGGGAGGAGTCGAGATGGCCCGCTCTGCCAGCCATCCGTCCCAGATGCCGTGAAGGTTGGCCCGGCCGCCGATTACGCCATAGTTGGCGGCGACCCGGTTGCCGCCAAGGTCGCCATGGTCTCCGGCATGCATCGGCTGATGCAGGTCGCCGACGAAATGGATCAGGAAGGCCAGCGCCTGGAGCCGCTCGCGCGTCGGCACGCTTCGGTCCGCGACCAGCCGCGCGGTGCGCTCGATCTGCGCCGAGACGCAATTGCCGTCCTTGCACGCCGCTTTCAGATCAAAGGGCTTGCACACGTCCACATTCTGATAGTGCCAGCTATAGGCATAGCTGAACCGGTCGCCCAAGGGCTTGATGCAGTCGGCCCAGAGGCTGGCCTGCTCGATTGTCGCCACCGGGCATTCGGGCGTTTCCAGCAAGCGCCCCTGGCGCAGCAATGCCGCGACCTTCGCCCGTGTATCCGGCCGCATCTCCAGCCAGGCGATGCGCGCGACCGTCTCATGCCCATATTCCCAATAGGCCTGGGCCGGCGCGGCGAAACTGAACATGGCAAGCAGGCCGCAGAGCGCGGCAATGAGGCGATTCGGCATGGGCAGGCCTTAGCCGAATTCGCGGCAAACTTTAGCTGCCGATCGATCCAGCACCGATCCCTAGCTGCGTGGCCCGTTCATGCCGTTTCCGATTGGGTCCCAATCGATGCAATCGCCGCTATGGGGATTCTTCGTGAAGCGGAGGGTGAAAGCAAATCGCTCGACATTTTCGTTCGGGGTGGAGACGGTCAGCGTGCGAAAATCGGGCGAGACAGCGGCAGCTTCGAAGCCGTTCCAATGTTGCCGACTGGTAACGCAATCATTGGATGTGCCCTCCAGGCGTTTGCACCACATCGCCTCGTCCTTGTCCGCTGGAAACAGATAGCCGGTGTTCTGCGGGTCATGGATGACGAAATCGACGATGAATCCGGGATGATGGTCGTTCCTGAACGTGAGCTCGTCGGGGCCGCCCAGATTGGATTGAAACTTCTTCTTGATGCCATCCGGCCAGCCGGAATCCGGAGTCAGCATCACCCGAACCGTTTCTCGCTTTGCCCCAGCCATTGATGCCTCCCTCACTCGTCTGTTCGCGGTCCCAGCGCCCGTGCCCTATGACCTTAAGCCGTTCATGCCGTTGCCGATCGGGTCGTAGTCGACCGGCGTTCCATCCGGCTTCAGAAACCGAAGCGCGAAGTTGAACTGCTCCTGCTGCTGGTTGCGGTAGTAGGCGATGAGCTGCACATTTTTCCCAGCCTTCTTCTCGACGCTGAGCGGTACGAACTCCTCCCACGCGGAGGCGGACGTCGGACAGGCCTGACCCGGCGGCGCTACCCACAAGGCATCGCCCGGCACAGGCTGGAACACCAGGCCGGTGTTATGCGGGTCCCTGATGTTGAAATAGACGACGATCCCGGGGTGGCCGCTATTCTTGAAATCTACCTTCTGGCCCGGACCCTTGCCGTTATTCTCGTTCAACTCGAACGGAGGGACGGCGTTGGCCGGGATCACGACGCTGATGCTCTTGTTCCGTACATATGGCATGACGTTCCCCCTGCTCTCTCTGGTTATACCCCCGCGCGGTTGCTGAGCGACTGGCGGTAACCCATCGCCGCCAGTTGCGATGCGATCCTCATTCCCTCGGCACGCTGGCCCATTCCGCGCAGCATCTCACCGCGTTCCGCCATCTGCCGGGGGGTCTCGGTCGTGCCCTTGGGCCAGGCGTTAAGGCCGGCTTGCCATGCAGCCCGTGCGCCCGAGCGATCGCCGGTCCGCCACTTCGCGTCGCCCAAGAGCTTGTACGCCTGGCTCAGCGCAAACCGGTCGCTGCCCAGCAGGATCTTGTCGGCCTGGACTCCGTCGAGCAGCTGCCGCGAAAGCGCCACAGCTTCAGCATTCGCGCCATCGCTTAGCGCCAACTCGGCACGCAGCCGCAAACAATGTCTTCCCAGATCGCGCCAGGCGACCACCGTCGGGTCGCGCGCCACAAGTGACGTGGCTTTCTCGCAACCATCGGCTGCGGCCGTCCTGGCTTCGGATTTCCGGCCGGTCAGAAGCAGAAGTTGCGCCTGGATGAGCTGGGTCAGTGCGCTGCGCGCCCTCCAGTCGGCATTGGTGGGCTCCAGCGCGACCAGCTGGGTGCCGAATTTCACCGACGTTGCGGCGTGATCTAGCGCGGGCCTGGTCTCGCCCTTCAAGTAGCTCATCCAGCTCAGGGCCATATGCGCGATCATCGCCTGCTGCTGCCGCTGGGCATCGGACCGCTCCTGCGCCAGATAGGGCGCGAGAAGGCTCAGCTGGCGCTGGCGCTGGCGGATGGCGTCGTCCAGTTTGCCGGCGCCTTCCAAGGCGCCCGCATGCTCGCCCAGCGCCTCGAGCATCAGATTGAGATATTCGGCGTTGTTGGGTTCTGCCGCAATTAGTGAGTCCGTGGCGCCGACCGAGGTCTGAAGCGTTTTGGCGGCTTCCGGATATTGGCCTTGCGCGAACTCGACCCGCCCGAGGTTGGTGGACGCATAGACGCCTTCCAGCTGCCAGGTGGAATTGTCCGGGTCGGTGGCGATCATCCGATCGGCGAGGCGGCGATACTCCCGGAACCGGGCTCCGGCCTCCTTGAGGTCCCCACGGAGGCGCGCTGTCTCACCGACGAAGAAGACGCTCTGCGCGTGATCGAACATGCGCTGAGGATCGTTGGGGTGGCGTCGCAATGCTTCGGCGGTGCCGGCGAGCGCCTCGCGATAACGGCGAAGCGCACCGTCCAGGTCCCCTCGATCGGCGGCGATCTCGCCCATCAGCCTCAGCGCCTTGGACCGTTGCGCCAAGGCACCGTCGGAGAGCTCCGACTTGTCCTGCTTCTCATAATATTCGAGCGCCCGTGCCCCCACCACGTCGAGCACGTCGAGCCTGCCCACCGGCTCCAGCTTGTCGCGCAGGTCGCCAAGCATGAAGCCGATCAGCCCTTCGGCCTCCCGGCGCTGATCGCGCGCTTCGTTGCGGCTGTCGATCGCGGTGTAGGCCAGACCGCTGGTTACGATCATGCCAGCCACCGACGCGGCCGTGATGTAGGTCATCCGCCGGTAGCGGCGATGCGCTTCGCGCTGCGCCAGCTCGTCGAGCCCGACGTCGAGCATCCCGGCGATGATCTTGAGCAGGCCCATCCGCCGCCCATCGCCTGTCGGCCGCAGGTCGGCGGCGATCGGCTCGGCGCGGCGGCTGGTCGGTCGCCCGCGCGCATCATGGCGGAAGCGCAGCGCAGCGGGGAAACATTCCTCCTCCTCGCGCCCCGCAATGTCGCTGGCGAACGGTTCCCCATCGATGATCGCGGCTAAAATCCGGTCTTCGCCGTGGAGCCGCTTGAAGCAGCGGATTTCCTCGTTGATCCAGTGCGAGCGGGCGGCGGCCGGCGAGCAGAGCACGATCAGGAACCGCGATGCGGCGATCGCTTCCTCAATCTCCTCGCCAAGGTCGCTGGCCGCCGCCAGCTCCTGCCGATCGCGGAAGATCGGCGTCAACCGCCGGGGGACCACCCCCTGCTCGGTCAGGCGGCCGACCAGCCGTGGGGGAACGCGAAAATCTTCGAGCGATTCGTGCAGCCATTCGGCCATCGCCACGTCGCGATGGCTGTAGCTCAGGAAGGCCATATAGCGTTGCTTGGTCGCGGGACGACGAGCGCGCAGCATGAAGCCGCGCGACGGGCGTATCAGCTGGGCAATTTCCGCCATCAATTACCCCCGCTCTGTCCCCGAAACCCCCATATCACGCGTTATTAACCACGGCGAATCCCGATGTTAACTGCCGACGTGTTCCGGTCGGGTTGGCCACGGTGCCGCGCAGGCCTATATGGCGCCCATGTCCTCAATCCGTCCGTGGCGTCACATCGAGCGCCGCCAATCGCGCCAGATCATGGTCGGCAGCGTCGCCGTTGGCGGCGATGCGCCGGTCACCGTGCAGACGATGACCAACACGCCGACTTCCGACGCCAAGGCGACGATCGACCAGATCCGCCGCTGCGAAGAAGCGGGCGCGGACATCATCCGCGTGTCCTGCCCGGACGTGGAATCGACCGCGGCGCTGAGGCAGATCGTGAGGGCGGCGACCGTGCCGATCGTCGCCGACATCCATTTCCACTATAAGCGCGCGCTGGAAGCGGCCGACGCCGGCGCGGCCTGCCTGCGCATCAACCCCGGCAATATCGGCTCGGCGGAACGGGTGCGCGAGGTGGTCAATGCCGCCAAGGCCAATGGCTGCGCAATCCGCATTGGTGTGAACGCCGGCAGCCTGGAGAAGGATCTGCTCGAAAAATATGGCGAGCCCTGCCCCGAGGCTCTCGTGGAGAGCGCCTTGGACCATATTCGCCTGCTCGAGGAGCATGATTTCCGCGAATATAAGGTGGCGGTGAAGGCGTCGGACCTGTTCCTGGCGGTCGCGGCCTATCAGCAGCTGGCCGACCAGGTCGATTGTCCGCTCCACCTCGGGATCACCGAGGCGGGCGGGTTCGTCGGCGGGACGGTGAAGTCGGCGATCGGCATCGGCTCGCTGCTGTGGGCGGGGATCGGCGATA
>DASWTR010000099.1:0-4038 GCA_036402035.1 Sphingomicrobium sp. | reverse complement strand
GGCGAAGCCCTGGTCGCCGTCGAGGATGACGTCAGCGTCGATGCCGCTGAGGTCGATCTTGTCCCCGGCGGCAAAGTCCATGATCCGGTCGATCGCATCGGTAGTCAGGAACTGGAAGATGTCGTTTCCAGCTCCGCCGGTTAGCGTGTCCGCACCGGCCCCGCCGTTGAGGGTGTCGGTGCCGCCGTTGCCTACCAGCGTGTTGGCTCCGGCATTGCCGGTGATCACGTCAGTGCCGTTCGAACCATTGACGTTCTCGATGCTGATCAGCGTGTCGCTGCCCTCGCCGGTAGCGGTGCCTGCGCCGAGGTTGACGGTTACCGCGGCCACGAAGCTGACCGTGTCGATCCCGTCGCCGCCATTTAGCGTATCGTCGCCAAGACCGCCCGCCAGCAGGTCGTTGCCGCCGCCGCCGTTGATGACGTCGTTTCCGGCGCCGCCGGACAAGGAATTGGTCAGCGCGTCGCCGGTCAGCGTGTCATTGTGGCCTGAGCCGGTGACATTCTCGATCCCGACCAGCGTGTCGTTGCCGTCGCCGCCGGTGGCAGTGCCGGCAGTCAGGTTGACGGTCACTCCCGACGCCGCGGCCGTATAGGTCGCGATGTCGCTTCCGTTGCCGCCGTTCAGCGTGTCGTTGCCGGTGCCGCCGTCAAGCTGGTCACTGCCGTCGCCCCCGCTGAGCGTGTCGTTGCCGCCACCGCCGAACAGGAAGTTGCTCAGCCCATCTCCGGTGAAGGAATCGTCGAAGTTCGATCCGATCAGGCCTTCGATGCTGACGAACGTATCGGCGCCCATGCTGGTGTTGTGCGGATTGGCGTCCGCCAGGCTGACGGTGACGCCGGAGGCCGCAACCGCATAGCTAACCAGGTCACTGCCGGCGCCGCCGTCGAGGCGATCGTTGCCGCCCCGGCCATCGAGGATATCGTTGCCGGCGCCGCCGCTGATGACGTTGGCGTTGTTGTCGCCGGTGAGATTGTCACCGGCACCCGAGCCGGTGAGATTCTCGATGCCGGACAGTGTGTCGTTGCCCTCACCACTCGCCGTTCCGGTCAGGAGGCTTGCCGTAACGCTGGTCAGCGACCCGGCGAACGAGGCGGTGTCCTCGCCTTCGCCACCGTTGATGGCGTCGTTGCCCGCGCCGCCCAGCAGCGTGTCGTTACCTGCTTCGCCATTGATGGTGTCGTCGCCGCCACCACCGCTGATCGTGTCATTGCCCGCGCCGCCGTTGATGAGGTCGGCGCCGTCACCGCCGCTGAGGACGTTGTCGATCTCGCTGCCGGTGATCTGATCCGCGCCCGCCGAACCGATGACATTCTCGATCCCGCTCAGCGTGTCGGTGCCTTCGCCGGTCGCCGTCCCGGCGGCCAGATTGACCACAGCCGCGGCGCCGAATGCCGCAGTGTCGATCCCCTCGCCACCGGCCAGCGTATCGTCACCTGCGCCGCCGACCAGCGTGTCATTCCCTTCATTGCCGGTCAGCACGTCGTCGCCGGCAAGTCCGGTCAGGATGTTCGCGTTGACGTCACCGTTCAGCTCGTCGCCCTGCGCCGAGCCGGTGAGATTCTCGATGCTGGTCATTTCATCGATACCCTCGCCATGGGCGGTGCCGGCGCCAAGGACCAGGCTGGCGATGATCGCGTTGGTCGCGAAGCGGAAATCCGCGGTGTCGGATCCGTCGCCACCGTCAAGATTATCATTGCCGGCGCCACCGAGCAGGACGTCGTCTCCGTACCCGCCGTCCAGATCATCATCGCCTTCGCCGCCGTTCAGCGTATCGTTGCTGAAGCCGCCGTCCAGGATGTCGTCGCCGGCCTCGCCGTTCAGAACGTCCACCCCGATCCCGCCGAGCAGCGTGTCGTTGCCGATCCCGCCGTTCAGCGTGTCGCTGCCGAACCCACCGATCAGCCGATCGTCGCCGTCCAGGCCGTTAAGCGTGTCGTTGCCGTCGTCGCCGTCGAGCAGGTTTGCCTGACTGTTGCCGGTCAGCACGTCATTGCCCTGGCCGCCGGCAAGACCTTCCATGCCGGTGAAGTTGTCATCGCCGACGCCGGTCTGCGCATTGGTGAACGTGCCCGACCCGCTCTCGTCGAGCGTGAGGTTCAGGTTCTGCGTGGCGCCCATATAGGACAGGACATCCAGCCCGGCGCCGCCATGCAGCGTGTCGTTGCCCTTACCGCCGCCGAGCAGATTGTCGCCGCCATTGCCAGAGAGCGTGTCGTCGAAGTCCGAACCGAACAGGCCTTCGATGTTGGCGAAGGTATCGGTCCCCTCGACCGTCGTATGCGTGTTGCCCGAAGCGAGGTTGACGTTAACGCCGGCGCTGGCGCCGGCATAGGACACGACGTCGAGGCCGGCCCCGCCGTCTAGCGTGTCATTGCCGAGCAGGCCGGCGAGCACGTCGTTACCGCCATTGCCGAGCAGGATGTTGGCGCCGTCGTTACCGACCAGATAGTCGCGCTGATTGCTGCCCGCCGCGTTTTCGATGTTGGTGTTATAGGCGATGCTGATGTTCTGGTAGGACAGCGCCTCGACGCCGCTGACGCCCGTCGTGGCCGCGATCAACCGGCCGTTAAGTTGGCCCTGCAGGGCAATCTGGGTTTCCAGGGTCGTGTCGGTCCACGGCGTGAGGATCAGCGCCCCGGAGTAAGGATCGTCGGCGTTGAATTCGGCGATCGCGGCATTCGCCTCTTCAAGATTGGGCCGCGAAGCGCCCGAGCTGAAGCTGCCTGCCCGCAGGTCGATGAATACGCCGGAATCCGCCCCTGACATGTCGAGCCAATCCACTCCGCCGGCATCGTAAATGGCCAGATAGGGAGCGTGATTGATGTCGAAATTGTAGATGTCGCGATCGGCGGTCGAATTATAGCCATAGCGGGTGTCGCCGGCACGCGTCGTGACATCCGCGCCATACATCTCCTGGATGACGTGGATGTCGTGGATCATCGGCGTCTGCGGATAGGTGAACAGGCCGACCCACATGTCGATCGGCCGCGCCACGTCGGGGCTCTGCGACCCCAAGCCAATCTCATGAGTGTTCCAGTAGGACATGATCGAAAACTGGCGCGTGTCCTGCGCGTATTCCGCCCCGTTGGTGTAGGTCGTCGAGAAGTTGGCGCTAAAGTTGTACGAGCCCGGATGCGACAGGCCGATCGCGTGACCCAGCTCATGCACCACCGTGGTCCAGCCGTAGCCGTTATAGTTCAACCACCCGTTCGTGCCGTTGACCTCCGGCGTCGCGGTCCAGACGTCGCTGACGACCCGCTGGCCGATGGCGGGATAGAAGGCATGCGCCTGCGCCGGGCCGGTAGAGGTGTTGGCAAACACCACGTCCGCGCCCGCACCGCGGGATTCAACGAAGCTCAGCGGAACGAGGTCGTCCCACAGCTGGATCGCCTCTCGCGCCGCGGCCTGCTGTTCCTCGGAAAAAGGCGAATAGCCGTCGGCATCGCGGATCGAGAAGTTCGGATTGTTATAATAGCCGATCGCGTGTGGCGTGGTCAGGAAGGTGTAGGTGACGACCCCATTGGGCGCGTGAAGCCTGGCCCCGCTGTCCAGCTGCCCAATGACCTGGTCCAGCTCGAAAATCTGCTTGCCGTTGAAGATGCCGTCCGCATCGTCGACCTCAAGGCGCCACGGGGCGGCGCTGATGACGTAGCCTGGATCCTGTATGCCGCCATTCGACTCGTCGAATCTCGGGGGCAGCCCTGTCTCGCCGCCGCCGGCACAGCTCGGGCAACCGCAAGACGCCGAGCTCGGATCATGAGCAATGATTTGGCTGATCGACTTTCCAGACTTGGACGCCATCATGAATTCTCCCCAATCCCATGTTTTCGCTGAATAACCGCGTGACTAGCGGCTCATCGAAGCGGGGGAGGCTGCAAGAGCGTGATTAATGCGTCAATTGTTATTATCGTGAATCGCCCCACGCTGAAACATTTTCGCAACTAATACTGTCGGTTAAACGACTCTGTATAATGTTAACTTTACAAGTAGGGCTGCAGTTGCGCCCACCGGTGCTCTACGGCATTTAGTCGAGCG
>DASWTR010000098.1:0-4219 GCA_036402035.1 Sphingomicrobium sp. | reverse complement strand
CTATCACGGCGCCAAGATCGGCATCGTTGGCCCGAACGGTGCCGGCAAGTCGACGCTGATGAAAATCATGGCGGGCATCGACAAGGACTTCCAAGGCGAGGCCTGGCCGGGCGAGAACGTTACGGTCGGCTATCTTCCGCAGGAGCCGCAGCTCGACCCCAGCAAGACCGTGCTCGAAAACGTCAAGGACGGCGCGCGCGAAGTGGCCGACATGGTCGACCGCTTCAACGCCATCTCGGCGGAGATGGGCGATCCCAGGGAGGACACCGACTTCGACGCGCTGATGGCCGAAATGGGCGAGCTTCAGGAGAAGATCGACGCGGTCGACGGCTGGACGCTCGACAACCAGCTCGAGGTGGCGATGGAGGCGCTGCGCTGCCCGCCGTCCGACTGGTCGGTGGAGAGCCTGTCGGGCGGTGAGAAGCGCCGCATCGCGCTGACCCGACTGCTGATCCAGAAGCCGTCGATCCTGCTGCTCGACGAGCCGACCAACCATCTCGACGCCGAGAGCGTCCAGTGGCTGGAAAGCCACCTCAAGGAATATCCGGGCGCGGTGCTGATGATCACCCACGACCGCTATTTCCTCGACAATGTGGTCAGCTGGATCCTCGAGCTCGATCGCGGGAAATATTTCCCCTACGAAGGCAATTATTCCACCTACCTCGAGAAGAAGGCCAAGCGCCTCGAGCAGGAGGAGCGCGAGGAGTCCGGCCGCCAGAAGGCGATCAAGGACGAGCTTGAATGGATTCGGCAGGGCCCCAAGGGGCGCCAGACCAAGTCCAAGGCGCGTATCGCCAAGTTCGACCAGCTGGTCGCCGCCCAGGAAAAGCATGTCCCGGGCAAGGCCCAGATCCTGATCCAGGTGCCCGAGCGGCTTGGCGGCAAGGTTATCGAGGTCGAGAACATCTCAAAGGCCTATGGCGACAAGCTGCTGTTCGAGAATCTCTCGTTCAGCCTGCCGCCGGGCGGCATCGTCGGTGTGATCGGCCCCAACGGCGCCGGCAAGTCGACCCTGTTCAAGCTGATTACCGGCCAGGAGCAGCCGGACACCGGCAAGATCGACATCGGGCCGACCGTCCACCTCGGCTATGTCGACCAGAGCCGCGATCACCTCAACGACAAGAATAATGTCTGGGAGGAGATTTCGGACGGGCTCGACTATATGAAGGTCAACGGCCACGACCAGTCGACCCGCGCCTATGTCGGCGCCTTCAACTTCAAGGGGCAGGACCAGCAGAAGAATGTCGGCAAGCTGTCCGGCGGCGAGCGCAACCGCGTCAATATCGCCAAGATGCTGAAGCGCGGCGGCAACGTGCTGCTGCTCGACGAGCCGACCAACGACCTCGACGTCGAGACGCTGAGCGCGCTGGAGGAAGCGATCGAGAATTTCGCCGGCTGCGCCGTGGTCATCAGCCACGACCGCTTCTTCCTCGACCGCCTGGCGACCCACATCCTCGCCTTCGAAGGCGACAGCCACGTCGAATGGTTCGAGGGCAACTTCGAGGCGTACGAGGAAGACAAGGTGCGGCGTTTGGGCGAGGAAGCGACGCGGCCTCACCGGACTACGTACAGGAAGCTTACCCGTTAGGCGCTCGGCAATTTACTACGTCATCCCGGCCTTGAGCCGGGATCCGCTTTCATTTCTTCCGACTGGACCAAGAAATGATCACCGTCACCGGCCCCCTCTGGCTGTGGAGCGGCGGGCAGGGGAGCTGGCATTTCATCACCATTCCAGAGGAGCAATCGGGCGAATTCCGCGCCCACAGCCTTTCCGAGCGCGCGGGATTCGGATCGGTCCGCGTCGAAGCGATCATCAACGGCATCCGCTGGCGGACCTCGGTCTTCCCGCAGAAGTCCGGTGGCTACATACTGCCAGTGAAGGCTAAGGTGCGTCGGGACGCGGGCGTTTCCGCCGGCGACCAGGTCACGGTCGGGCTGAAAATCCTCTGATCAGCCTTCCGGCAGCGGTTCGCCTGTGTCGCGATCCTCAATCTCAACGCGCTTCCGCCGCATGGCCGCATCGATGCTCCAAGGCCCCGGACCAGCCGCTGCGATGAACAGGAAGACGAAGCAGTAAAGGATCGCCGCGTCGCCGCCGTTCTGGGTGGGGAAGGTCGATTGCGGCGCGTGGAACATCCAGTAAGCCACCGCCATCTCGCCGGAGAGGATGAAGGCCACTGGCCGCGAGAACAGTCCGATCAGCAGGAGCAGGCCGCCGACCAGCTCGAGGACGCCGCCGATCCACATGAACGAACCTACGGGCGGCATCGGCATTTCGCCGGCGGGGAAGCCAATCAGCTTCTGGCTGCCGTGCAGCAAAAAGATCAGTGAGGCGACGATTCGGAGCAGGCTGAGTGCCTGTGGAGCGTAACGACCTTCGATCAAAGGAGCCTCCTGTTTGACTGCCGAAACGATGCTGCCCCGCAAGCGGCGCGGCTGTCAAATCGAGCGAGCCGACTCCGGATTGCGGAGCGCCGCCGCATTGCGCTCATAGCCGAGCGCCATGCCGCGCAGCAGGCCGACGGTGTAACGGTCGTCGACCGACTGGGCCAAGCGGCGGCAGCGCGCGGCCTGTTCCGCCAGCGCGCTAGCTTGCTCCTCGCTGACATCGATCAGCATGTTGATCGCCCCCGTCAGCTTCCCTTCGGAATCGAACAATGGGGTGGGGTAGGGCCGGAACGCCTTGCGGCTTCCGTCGGGGCGCATGGCGATGGCCACCTCGCCACGAACCTCGCGCTTCTCCCTGATCGCCACCGCCATCGGGCATCGCTCGTGGGGAAGATGCTCGTCGTCGGTGGTATGGATCCGCCAGGTAACGCACCAACGGTCCTGGCCCAGCCGGGGCTCACGCCCGGCGAAGTCGGCGCAGGCCCGGTTCCAGTAGATCACCAGCCCGGTGGTGTCCGTCAGATAGATCGGCACCGGCAAGCGATCGAGCACGGCGTCACGCAACATTCCTTGCTCCACCGCGCCGAGAGCGGTCCGGAGATAGGTTTCGGGATCCTCGTGCCTGAGAGTCGCCAGGTTGGATGTTTCGCCGTTCATGTCAGTGCGCCAGGGAAGTCCGCTCGGGTCAACTCCTTCGCGCCCAGGCGTTGCGTTCGTAATCGGCGGCCAATGCCAGCAGTTGATCGGCGTCGCGCCGGTCGGAGACCGTGTAGGCGAGGCGGCGGCATCGAGCGGCTTGCTCGAGGCATTGCTGGCGGTGGACGGTTTCGGCACGCGCAGGGGCAGGGATCATGGTGAAGCGCAAACCCGTCCGGTACGGACTGGTTCCCGTCAGTCGCAACAAATTAACCTCTGTGACCGCTCGGCTACAATCGCCGTTAGCGCAGCCGCTTGACCATCAGCCGGCCGTCCTCGCCGACCTTGGTGCCGAAGTTGGGCACCGCCTTGATCAGCTCGCTGAGCCGGGTGAAGCCATAGTTGCGTACCGCGAAGCTCGACACCGCCTTGGCGCGCTGCCCCATCTCCGACAGCGAGGCATAGCCTTCCTCGTCGCGCTTCGAGGTCTTGAACGCAGCACCGAGTACCTGCAGCAATTCCGCATCGATCGCCCGCTGACCCTTGGCCGCCGGCGGGACCTCCAGCGCCTCATCCTGCTCGCTGGCCAGGGCGGCGACGTCGAAGAAGCGAGTGCAGGCCTGCTGGAAGCTGGTCGGAGTCTTGGCCGTGCCGAAGCCATAGACCGGCAGGCCGTCCTCACGAATTCGTTGGGCGAGGGGCAGGAAGTCCGAATCGGACGACATGATGCCGAAGCCGTCGACATGCCCGCGGTAGAGCAGATCCATCGCATCGATCGTCATCCGCATGTCGGTCGAGCTCTTGCCCTTGACCACATCGAACTGCTGCATCGGCACAATCGAGTGCATGCCGGTCAGCGCCCCCCAGCCCTTGAGCGACGCCTTGGCCCAGTTGCCATAAGCGCGGCGAATGTTGATCGTCCCAAGCTCACCCAGCACCAGCAGCACCTCGTCGAGATGGTCGGGCGAGGCATTGTCGGCGTCGATCAGCAAGGCAATGTTCAGCTCGGAATCGGCGTAATCGTTTCGGTCGGTCATCGAATAGTTCGGCCTGTTTATCTGGCGTTCATGTTGCAACGGGGTCGGAACGAAATCGGGGTCCGGGCGCTTTAGTTCCCATCAAGGCGGGACGAGTTTCAGGAGGATGTTGTCATGAAACGTCTAGTTTTAGCGTCGGCAATAGCAAGCAGCATCGC
>DASWTR010000097.1:0-2626 GCA_036402035.1 Sphingomicrobium sp. | reverse complement strand
TAAATGATTAACCCTGGTTAGGAACAAGAAACCCGGACCCGCGACATGCATTTCAAACCGCCGCAGAAGGAGTGTTGCTTTGTCCTACGACGACCAGGAATATCATCGTCGCCGATCCGAAATCGAACTCGAGCATGCGGTCAGCGCCGAAGCCCCGCAAAGCGCAGCCGCCCATCTGGAACTGGCCCGGATGCATCGTGCCCGCCGACGAATCATCGCCGAACAGGAACTCAGCGCGTTCGGGGAGCGGCACGGCGGGCCGGTATTCCGGACAGACAAAGAGGCTTGAGCCGGAACTCGCTCACGGCTGCGGCGTTCGGGCGAAATGGGTGAGAAAGACGGCCATTATTTCGCAAGCCGCGAGCAGAGCGAACGGGAAATGAGCCGCGAAGCGCCGAACGATGCTGCGGCCGCAGCCCACGCCGAAATGGCTGATCGTTACGAGGCGCTGGCGGCGGTGTTTGGAGCGAAAAGCCTTGAGGAAATTCCCGCGGATTATCCGAAGCATGAACCATATCGGTAAAAATCGCTTGACAGCGTAACGCTCATCTGGTACAAGCAGAGTACAGTCGGAAAATCTAGGGCAGTCTCAAAAGGAATTGTTCCACAACGAGGCCATCGAGCGAATTTCGATGCTTCTATGCCCGGCCGTCGAAGGGCCACCGCTCGCTTTGCCGCCGGCGTCTCCTGCCACGGGCGCCTGCTACCTGGTGGGAACGTCAGCGACCGGCGCCTGGGCTGGACAGGACGGCGCGCTGGCCTGTTACACGGCCGGTGGGTGGCGGTTCATCGCTGCTTCGGCAGGAATGTCGGTGTTGGACCTTGCCAGCGGCCGATCAATGGTGCGGCGCAACGGCATTTGGGAAAGCGGTATTGCTCGTGTCGCCAGGATCGAGATCGACGGCCAGACGGTGGTGCGGGAGCGTCAGCCAGCGTTGGCCGATCCCAGCGGCGGGGCCGTTATCGATGCGGAATGCCGCGCGGCGCTAAGCGGACTCCTGCAAAGGCTGCGGACCCACGGGCTTATCGCCTGACCGCATCTTCGTCGAAACTTCAGGCGGTTTGGCGGGAATTGTGCGGCTTTTTGGCAACAGCCTGAGCCTTTGTAAGCTTGCACCGCAACCGCCCCTCTCATAATGTGTTCGAGCAGTTCTGTTTCGGAACGCATGTGAAAGGGGATATCTATGCGGAAGCTGGCCATTATGGCTGCGCTCGCCTCGACGGCTTTGGCCACTCCGGCTGTCGCTCGCGACAATAGCTGGTACGTCGGCGTCGAAGGTGGCGCGATGCTGGTCGAGGACACCGAGCTCGACTTTTTCGCGGATGACGGCGAAGAGATTTTCGATGTCGACGACGGCCTCATCCTTAACCACAACACCGGCATCGACGTCGACCTGATCGGCGGCTACGATTTCGGCGGGTTCCGGCTTGAAGCCGAGCTCGGCTGGAAGCGCGCCAGCATCGACGAAATGGCGATCGCCGGAACGATCATCGACGACGACGATCTGGTCGCGCCGGTCGATGGCAACGTCCGCGTCATGTCGGCCATGATCAACGGCCTGCTCGACTTCGGCGACGACGACGGCTGGAGCGGCTATGTCGGCGCCGGCGGCGGTCTCGCCCGCATCAAGCATTCGTTCGAGGTCGACGATTTCGCCGACGAGAGCGAAAGCGATGGGACCTTCGCATGGCAGGTGATCGCCGGCGTCCGCAAGGCGGTCAGCGCCAATCTCGACGTGGGCCTGAAGTATCGCTTCTTCAACACCACCACCTTCAAATATGGCGATGACGAATTCGCCCAGCTGGAAGGCCGGTACCGGTCGCACTCGCTGCTGCTGAGCCTGATTTACAACTTCGCTCCGCCGCCGCCCCCGCCGCCGCCGCCGCCTCCTCCGCCACCCCCGCCGCCGCCTCCGCCGGCGACGCAGACCTGCCCGGATGGCTCGGTAATCCTGGCGACGGAAACCTGTCCGCCGCCTCCGCCGCCGCCTCCGCCGCCTCCGCCTCCGCCGGAGCCGGAACGCGGCTAAGCCAGGCAGGCTTAGGCACAAAGTCACCCCGGGAGAGCTTAGGCCCTCCCGGGGTTTCTTTTTGCGCGTTGCCCGAGCGCCTTCTCCCCCTTAAGCCCTGCGGCATGACGATCGGGATGAGCGTGGGGTTGGTGGCGATAGCCTCGCTGCTGGGGGCAGCGAGGGGCGTTGCAGCGCAGGAACCTGCGGCCGGTCCGCCGCAGCCTGCGATGGTCTTCTTCGACTGGGGCAAGGGCGAAATTCGCAGCGACGATGCCGCAACCCTCGACAAGGTCGCCGAGGCGTGGCGAGCGCGGCCGGCGGCACGACTGCGGCTGGCCGGCCACACCGACCGGTCAGGCAGCGCGGCGGTCAACCGCGCTTCTGGCCTCAGACGCGCGGCGACGGTCCGGGCCGAGCTGGAAAAGCGCGGCGTGCCGCGGAACGCGATCAGCATCGCCTCGTTCGGGGAGGAGCAGCCGCTGGTTGCAACCGAGGACGGAGTGCGCGAGGTGCAGAACCGGCGGGTCGTGATCGCGTTCGAGGAGTAGAATTTTGCGTTATCTTGCCCTGTTACTTCCAGTTTCCGTGCTGTCCGCCTGCGCCACGCCGGACGA
>DASWTR010000096.1:0-2278 GCA_036402035.1 Sphingomicrobium sp. | reverse complement strand
TCAGGAAAAGCGGATCTTCCTAACGAATGGCTCCCCGAGTTGGATTCGAACCAACGACCAAGTGATTAACAGTCACCTACTCTACCGCTGAGCTATCGGGGAGCGGTCCTCATCGGACGACGCGCCTATGACGCAGTGAATCGAGATTCGCAACCCTCAATGCGCGAACTGCTCCATGGCGATCCGCTCATCGAGCGCATGTTCGGGGTCGAACAACAGGGTCAGCGAGCGCGATCGATCGAGCGAGACATCGACGGTGCACACCTCGCGCACCTCGAACTGATCAGCGACCGCCGCTACCGGCCTTTTGTCAGCCTCCAAGATCCGGAACCGCACCGAGACATCGTCGGGCAGGATGGCACCCGACCAGCGGCGCGGGCGGAACGGGCTGATCGAGGTCAGCGCCAGCATCTTCGCCGCCAGCGGCAAGATCGGGCCATGGGCGGAAAGGTTGTAGGCGGTGGAACCTGCCGGCGTCGCCACCAGCACACCATCCGCGACGAGCTCCGGCATCACCACCCGGCCATTGACGCAAATCTCGATCTTGGCCGTTTGCCGCGTCTCGCGCAGCAGCGACACTTCGTTGATCGCCGGGTGAGTCCAGGTCTCGCCGCGGGTATTGGTCGCTTCCATCGCCAGCGGCGCGACGCGGATATGCTTGGCTGCCTGGATCCGTTCATAAAGCCGGTCCAGCCGCCAATCGTTCATCAGGAAGCCGAAGGTGCCGCGATTCATGCCGAACACGGGTCGGGATTCGCCATCCTCCAGCATGGCGTGGAGGGTTTGCAGCATGAAGCCGTCGCCGCCCAGCGCGACCAGCGTTTCCGCGGTCTCGGCCTCGGCCCAGCTGTAGCGCCTCCGAAGCAGCTTTTCCGCCGCCAGCGCTGCTTCCCCCTGCGATGCAACCAGCCCGATGCCGTGCGAGGCGAGGTCGCGCTCCGGCGACGCAGTCGATGGGCTGGCGAGGTTCACGGGGCAGCAGCATAAGGATTTGGCCGGAAATCGCCACTGTCCCGAAACGGCGCGCTCTGGATTGGCGCGTTGGGCGCTCGACCCCATCCGGGTAAGCCGCAGCCATGCGAGGGTGGCTTTGGCCAAGCTTTGGGGGGAGGCGGGCGTCGGACCGGGGGGTTCCGGCGCCCGTTTCTGCAAAGCGCGACCGAGCGCTTGAGCACGCGATCCGCCGCGACAAGATCGAACTTCGCTTCCAGCCGCAAATCGAACCCGCGAGTGGGCGCATCGTCGGGGTCGAGGCGCTGGCCCGCTGGGCGGGCGTCGAATGCGCTGAAGAGCTGTTTGCCCGGGCTGACGCGGTTGGCCTGTCCGAGCGCCTGTCGCATGCCATCCAGCGCAAGGCCTTGCGGACGTTCGCGAGCTGGCATGGCCCGATGTGCGCGCTAACGTTGTCAATCAACCTGCTGCCAGCCGACCTTGACCGCACTGGCTATGAGCAATGGCTGCTGGCCGAGATTGCGGCGGCTGGCCTCAAGCCGGAGCAAGTTACCGCGGAGATTGTCGAAACCAGCCTGGTCGCCGACAACGCCCAAGTCGCGGGGAGGCTGGCGCGGCTGCGCTGCGCCGGAGTCCGCATCGCCATCGACGATTTCGGGACCGGTTACTCGAGCTTGGCCTACCTCGCCTCCTTGCCCCTCGACGCGATCAAGATCGACCGGGCGATGATCGCCGACATCGTCGGCGGCAGCCGCGACCGGATCATCGTCAAGGCGATGATCAGCCTGGCCCGCGAGCTTGGACTGAAGGTCATCGTCGAAGGGGTCGAGAACCTCGCCCAGCTTCATCTGCTCGAGGAATGGGGCTGCGACCTCTACCAGGGCTTCCTTGGCGCGGCGCCGCTCAATGAGGTCGAGCTGGCCCGCTTCGTCGCTGCCGCCGAGCGCAGCGCTGCTTAGGCGGGCTCCAGCTCCTTCTTCGTTTCGCCTGCCGCCAACACCCGCATCAGACCGCGCGAAATCTGCAGCGCACCGGTCAATCTCCCTTCGCCGGTCGGCCAGTCGCGGCTGATCACCAGCTTGCTGTCGGGCCGAAGCTTAGCCACGCCTTTGAGGCGGTCGACATAGGCGAGCAGGCCAGGGAGGTCGGGGAAGCCAGACGGGGCGAAGGTGATCACCGCACCCTTGGCCCCAACGTCCAGCTTGGCGATGCAGGCCTTCCTGCAATTGATCTTGGTTTCAACGATTTGCAGCAGGTTCTTGGTCTCCTGCGGCAACTTACCGAACCGGTCGATCAGCTCCGCCCCGAACGCTTCCACCTCTTGCCG
>DASWTR010000095.1:0-2428 GCA_036402035.1 Sphingomicrobium sp. | reverse complement strand
CCTTGGCGTTGCGCATCAGCACCGCCATCATCGGCGTCTTGGTGTCCGGGTCGCCGACGATCACCCGCATCCCGTCGGCCTTGCGGTCGCGAGTGAACAAATAGGTTTCCGCCGCGCCGCTGTCGACGACCACATAGCGGTCGAAGGTCCCGGTCTGCGGCAGGCGCCACGCCCGCTCCATGTTGATCGCGATCCGGCGGGCATAATAGGTCGAGCCGCGGTTCAGCGAAGCGATCGTCGCCCGGCCGGCGATACCGTCCGGCGTGCCGAGCCCGTGCACTGCCTGGTAAGCAGAAACAGTCTGGGCCAGTTGGGCGTCGTAGCCGCCAGCGGCCGGCAGGCCGAGCCGGGTCCGGAGCAGTTGCACGCGCTTCCCGGTCGAGCCGCGCTTCAGCGCGGCACCGGTGGGAATCTTGGTCTGCGGCAGGCGACCCCAAGTGGCTTGATATTGCTGGAGGCCCCGAGCCAGATCGAGGAACATCGGATTGGGTTGGTTGCGACTGCGGCCTCCGCCGAAATCGAACAGGCGCGCCAGCCAGTTGCGCGGCCGCTGCTTGCGCCGGGCTACGGTCGACATCTGCGGGTCGACATAGACGAAGTCGATGCCCTGCTTGATCGTCCGCGGCACCGCGACCGGCTCGTCGCCGCGCGGCTGGGCGGGAAGCGGCGTCGCCGCCACCATCGCCAAGGCACCAAGCACCAGTGAAATCTTCTTGCTCATAAACATTGCGCCGCTCTCGCGGCGCATTCCCCGAGTGGATTTGGTTACCTAACTCCCTGCACGAGTTTGGGTTGCAGGGGCCTGAACGGCGCACTCAGGACTTTTGGAGCCAATCCTCCATCATCGCCGCCAGGCTTTGGAAGGCGATGTCGTAAATATCCTCGGCCTCCAGATCGTGGTTATACCAATTCCGGTCACTGGATATGATCCTGCCGGTATCCAGGTCATAATGATAGTCCAGCACCTCCTCCGCGAGAGGAAGGAAGCTGTCGGGATAGGCAACGGTCCCGCAATAATCGGGCCCGCGGCGGCGCAGATCCTCGCAGTGTCGGCCCATGTCGTCGACCGGACTTAATCCACGGAAGCCAGGGCCAAAGCCCCCATCGGCAATCGAGTAAAGCCTCTTCAGATCGTCGGGCATCTTGCGACCGACGGCGCGTTCCAGCTCCGCCCATTGCTGTCCGCTGGGCGGTGCGCTCAAGGGCGTTGCACCCGGGGGCCGGCTCGACGCGCTGATATGGCCGTCCGTCTCGACGAAGCTCATCTTGGTAAGCGGAGGCAGGCCCCATTCCGCCCTCTGTGCGGCCATCATGTCTTCAATCTGCGATCGGCTACGCCCGTAGCGCTCCTGAATCTCCTTATTCTCCTGAAGATTCCTTTCATATTCCTCAGGAGTCATGCCGTCTCGCAACGCCGCCTCACGCGCCTGCTCCGCATTTCGAGCGTCCCAATCGTCGAACCGACGAGAGATTTCATCGATGGGTAGCTCGACCCGCGCCTCGTCTTCAGCCGCCGTCATGTAGCGGCGCTTGGGATCGGCGGCCCGTTTCGCGATTCTCGCCAGCAGCTCGTCAGTCATTTCTGCCATTAGCTAGACCTAGCCTGGTTCGCTGCCCTTTTGGCTATCGAGATTTCAAGCTGTATTACCGCTTGCCTCCCCACCTGCGCTGCGTCTTACCGAAGCCCGTCCGCCGCGTGCCCGGCTTGCCCTGGGTCGCATTGCCACTGGGCCTCGGCGCGACGCGATCCGGGTCGGGGATGCCAAGCTCGTCTTCCTCCAGTCGGCGGATTTCGTCTCGCAGCCGCGCAGCCTCTTCGAACTCGAGGTCGGCGGCGGCTTTGCGCATCCGTTCCTCCAGCTCGCCGATATAGGCGCGAAGGTTGTGGCCGACGAGGTGCGGACGTTCCTCGTCGCCAGTGTCGATCACCACGCCGTCGCGGGTCGAAACATGGGCGATGATGTCGCTGATATTGCGCTTGATCGTCGCCGGCGTGATGCCGTGCTCCAGATTATAGGCCTGTTGCTTCTCGCGGCGCCGCTCGGTCTCGTTGAGCGCCCGCTCCATGCTGCCTGTCACCCGGTCGGCATAGAGGATGACCTTGCCGTCGACGTTGCGCGCGGCTCGGCCGATGGTCTGGATCAGCGAGGTCTCGGAGCGGAGAAAACCCTCCTTGTCGGCGTCAAGGATCGCGACCAGCCCGCATTCGGGGATGTCGAGCCCTTCGCGCAGCAGGTTGATCCCGACCAGCACGTCGTAAACGCCGAGCCTGAGGTCGCGGATCAGCTCGATGCGCTCCAGCGTCTCGACGTCCGAGTGCATGTAGCGGACGCGTAAGCCCGCCTCGTGCAGATATTCGGTGAGGTCCTCGGCCATGCGCTTGGTCAGCGTGGTGACCAGGGTGCGATAGCCCTTGCGCGCCGTCTCC
>DASWTR010000094.1:0-3665 GCA_036402035.1 Sphingomicrobium sp. | reverse complement strand
GATACTCGCGGGAACCGACCAATCCCCCATAAGCGGCAATGCTACGGCGGCGGTCGCTAGAGCAACCGTCGCACCCATAGCCATTGTTATGGCCCGACAGGACTTCGTGAGATCCGACATGCCAAGGTCCTCCCGTTAACTCGGAAGAACGGCGGCGCTCATGGCGATAGACACCGACCTGAGCGGCGTCGTTCGCATTCAATCATAGCAGAATCTGCCAGGGTGGAGACGTCATCAAAAGATAACTGCCGCCGGCCGGAATGGGTGGAAAGCGGACATTGCCGGCAAGTCAGGTGATCAACAGTCGGGCTGGCAGGAGCCGGATACATATCCAGAGAAAAAGCATTGGAACGATAATCCGATGGAGCCTCCGGTTGGGCCAGATGACGAGCGAGAGCATAATCGGAAAGACAATCAGGAGCTGAACAAAAATCGTCGGAAACTGCCTTGACCCCAGCAGGAAGGGTTCCAGACCCATCAGTATTATGACCATCGCGTAGGAGACTAGGATCGCGGACCAGAGGTAGCGATCGACATGGTCGTAATGGTCGCCAAGATCGATCGGCTCACCTACTTTGACATGATCAGGAAGCGCGGCTCGAGCGGCCAGGTAAAGCCCGATATTCTGCGTCAGGAGCATCAGGAAAACCCAGATGGGCGGGCCCTTCAGAGCGCCTTGGAAGCCGACGTAGAATGCCCGCCAGGTCGCGATAATCTGAAGAAGTACGAAGGCCGCGGCAACGATCGGCAACCAATCCCAAGTCACGTTCCGGCGATTCATTAGCAGACCGTGAAGGCTCACGATCATGTCGGCGATGGCCAGGCCGGTGACAATCGCAAACAGCCCGAGAATATAATCTGTGCCGCTCACGTGCCCCTCCGTTTCGGGTCCGAGACAATCGGTAAACTGTCATCACATCCTACTGTCCGCAATGGGTCGATTCCGGTCATTAGAAACTGTATCGCCAGGCACCACCAATGACCCGCACGAGCGCCAAGGGCTTGCGTCAATTTCTGACCGCCGAGCAGCAAAGGGACTGGATGGATGGCAAGGCGGTCTTGCCAGATGCCAACGGACGCTCAGAGTCGCTGGAGCATCGATTCAAATATGCCGCGCGCATGGAGAAGCTGATGCGGCGGCCGCAGGCGGAAGAGGTTCTGGCCATCCTCCGCATCTACGGCGAAACCTGCCTGCCGATCCCGCGCACGACCGAGCGCTATTACTGGTCGGTGTCCTGCCTGCCGAGCACCGACAAGACGCTGGCGCGGGTCAACGCCGCGTGGATGGAATTGTTCGCGCTGCAGCCGGACGAATCCTCCCCCCTTGTGGGGGAGGACAAAGGTGGGGGGCCGGCCGCGTCTGCGGCCGAAGAGAATTATTTGTTGGCGAAGCAGCCGGCTAGCGCCGCCAGCTCCGCGCCCCCACACCACCCACCCCACAAGGGGGAGGGCCTCCTCGCCCGCTTCATCCTCCACCTGTCCGATTTTACCACCGATGGCTCGCCGGAGCCGGACCAGCTCGACCATGACCTGATCGACCAATGCGTGAGGCGGCCCGAGGCCTGTCCTGAGCAAAGCCGAAGGAACGTCAGCCATTTCATCTGGAAGGACGACACTTTCGGCCTCAAGGTCCGCGGCGGCGCGTCGATCCGCCATTTCCTGGCCCACCCCCACGCCTTGCGCGCCATCCGCCGCTTCAACCTCACCCACATGAACCGCGGCCGCAACGCCTACCAGGCGAGCCACTGCTACAGCCTGGCGGACCATATGGTCGGAGGTTGATCGAACTCACGACAGAGCTCGCCACAAAACGCTTTCCTACACGTCTAGTTTGTGTCCAATATGGTTCATGGACTGGCGACGTCGCGAACCGGTAAGCGTATGTTTCGCTCGCTCCTCTGATGCGGCATCGAACGCTGTTGCGGCGATTGACGGCGACCCCTCGCGCGCGCACGCGTGTCACCGTGAACATTCGTGAAGATTCGCCGGTGCCACCGACAAGCAACGGAGGCGATCAGGCCATAACGGGCGCAGCCCCTATCTCGCGGGCCTCCCTCGCCATCGCCGCCTTTTCAACCATCGTCGAATGGTATGATTTCACGCTTTATCTCTATTTCGCGACCGTCCTGTCGCGGGTATTCTTCGGGCCGGGCGAGACGTCGTTGCTGGTGACCCTTGGCGGCTTTGCGGTGGCCTATCTGATGCGGCCGCTTGGCGCGGTTTATTTCGGTCATATCGGCGACCGAATCGGAAGACGGCACATGCTGCTGCTGTCGGTCGCGCTGATGACCGCCGCCATGTTGGCCACCGCGGCGCTTCCGACTTACTCGCAGGTCGGCATCGCCGCCGGCTGGCTGCTGTTCCTGCTTCGCTGCATCATGGGTTTCTCGGTGGGCGGCGAATATACCGGCGTGGTCGCTTATCTGCTGGAAGGGGCGCCGGCCCACCGCCGGGGGCTGGTCGCCTCGCTGGCCTCGGCGGCGAGCGAAATCGGGGCGCTGCTGGCGGTCGGTGTCTCCGCCCTGGCCGTGGCTCTGCTGGATGAGGCCGAACTGCAAAGCTGGGGCTGGCGCATTCCATTCCTGTTCGGCGCGGCGCTGGCCGGAGCGGTGTGGATCGCACGAGCGTCGATTGAGGAATCGCCCGAGTTCGACCGACAGGTCGCGGCCGGCACGGTTCCCGCCCGGCCTCTGTTTCATTGTCTTGCCAATCACCGCGCGGCGGTCGGGCGAGCCTTCGCCATCTCGGCGCTGGGATCGATCACCTATTATGTTGGGATCACCTATGTCCCCGCTTTCCTCACCACCGCCGGCTCGTTGACGGAAAGCGCTTCGCTATGGCTGTCGACCGCCGCCGCGGTTGTGGTGATCCTGGTGACTCCGTTCATCGGCCTGCTGTCCGACCGCACTGGCCGTAAGCCGGTACTCGCAGGGCTCGCGCTGTCCAGCGCCATCTTCCCGATCGCCATGTTCGGGCTGATGGCCAGCGGCTCGCACCGCCAGGCGCTGGGCGGTGCACTCGTCCTCGCCGCGCTGGCTGGTGGTGTCAGCGCAGTCGGCGCCGTCGCCACGGCCGAGCAATTCCCCGGCGAAGGACGGGTCACCGGGCTGGCGCTGGGCGCGACCGGCGCCACCGCCATCTTCGGCGGCCTGACGCCGTTTCTCGCGCAGCTGTTGATCGAGCGGACCGGCTGGGCGCTCGCCCCCGGAGCGATGATCGCCGTGGTCGGATTATGCGTCCTGCCGCTGTTCCTGCTGATGAAGGAGACGCGTCCGATGCCTGACCGGGGGCCAGGCGCTAGCGCGTCTCGTCCGACGCCTGGCCGGGGGCCAGGCGGCTAGCGCGGCTCGCCCGGCGCTGGCAAGATGACGCCAGGCGCCATCGGCACTATGATGCCACGGTCAGGGCTTGGCTTGTATCTCGTTTGGGAGGCTTGCGATGCTTCACTTCCTGTTGCCTGGCTTGCTCGTTGCCGCGTCGGGCGCCGCGCAAGGAACGGATAACCCTCGCGAAATCGTCGTCATCGGTCAGCGCATCGCCAATGCGGAAACCGCGCTGAAATCCTGCCTCGCCCGCCGGTGCCCGCCCAACGAGGACATCGATGCGACACTGGTGTTGGCCGAGACCCAGATCCTCGCCGGCAAGTATCGCGATGCCCGCAAGAC
>DASWTR010000093.1:0-3343 GCA_036402035.1 Sphingomicrobium sp. | reverse complement strand
TGCGTTAGGAGAAACCGCTCAAGCGCCGGAACCGCCGGCTGGTAGCGGTTGGCCACCGCCAGATCCAACCAGGCGAACAGCACCTCGTTGTTGCCGGCGTCATTGAGGCGCAGCTGGCGATTGAGTTCGTCGAGCCGTGCGGCGGGCAATTTGCGGGGCAAACCGTTGATGAAGCGGAGTTTTTCAGCAGTCGTCCAGTTGGCGAAGTCGGCCGGCGGGGCGCTGCCGGCGGTGTAGGCGGCGACGGCCTTGTCGACCTCGGCAAAGGCGGCCGGATCGGGACGAGCGACATTGTCCGGAAGGCCCGGTTCGTAGACCCAGTGGTCCAGCTGCAACTTCTCCTCGAGCGCCTTGTCCCCCTTGACCAGATTCTGGCGGAAATCCGCCAGGAACTTGGCCGACGTCATCGGCTGAAAGGCGTAACGGTCGAAATAGGAGCGCAGCCAGGCATCGAACCGCTCACGACCGACCAGCTTCTCCATGGTCCGCAGGAAGATCGCGCCCTTGTCGTAGACGATGCCGCTGGCGCCTCCATCAGGATTTGCTTCGGCAGCAGCCAGGTGCAGCCGGGTGATCGGCGCGTTCTGGCCTTCCTCTTCGAATGCCTTCTCCATCTCATCGAAACTGAGCGCCGCCTCCTGGGCCGCCCGCTTCGGCCCGTAGATCGCCTCCATAATCCGATTCTCGAAATAGGAAGTGAAGCCCTCGTTCAGCCAACTGTCGGCCCATGTCGCGTTGGTGACGAGGTTGCCCGACCAGCTGTGCGCCAGCTCGTGCGCCACCAGCCCGACCAGGCTCTTGTCGCCGGCGATGAAGGTCGGGGTCAGGAAGGTGAGGGTCGGGTTCTCCATGCCGCCATAGGGGAAGGACGGCGGCAGGACGATCACGTCGTAGCGGCCCCAGCGGTAGGGCCCGTAGAGCTTCTCCGCCGCCTCGACCATCTTCTCCGTGTCGGCCAGCTCGGCATGGGCCCGGTCGAGCATCGCCGGCTCGGTCCAGACCCCGGTGCGCGGACCGATCTCGCGGAAGGCGAGGTCGCCAGCGGCGATCGCGATCAGATAAGGCGCGACCGGCTTGTCCATCCTGAAGCGATAGGCGCGGCGCCCCTCGCCGGCGGGTTCGCCCTCAGGGGTAAGACGCTCGCCCGACATCACCACCTTGAGCGGTTCGGGCGCGGTGACCGTTGCGCTCCAGGTCTGACGGATACCCGGGCTATCCTGGGTCGGGATCCAGGTCCGATTGAGCGTCGGTTGGCCCTGGCTCAGCAGATAGGGGTGCTTCTTGCCTGCGGTCTGCTCCGGCGTCAGCCACTGCAGCGCCGCCGCATCCGGTTTCGAGCGATAGCTCACCACGATCCGCTGCTTACCGTCGCCAGGGAGCGAGACGGTCAGCGGCGCGCCTTTTTCCGGGTCTTCGGCTCCAAGCGTCCATTTAAGAGCCTTGCCTTTGGCGTCGGCGACGCCGGAGATTTCCAGCCCCTTGCTGTCGAGGACCACCTCACGCACGCCGGGCTTCGCGACGACGTCGAGCGCTGCTTTCCCCGCGACCGTCTTGGCGTCGAAATCCAACGCCAGATCGAGATCGACGTTGGCGACGCGCGCCTCCAGCGGCTTGGCATAGCTGTGCGTGTCCACCGCGTCCGGCGTGTCGAGAATCGGAGCAATCTGCGCCGATTTGTCGGCCGGTTCGATCGGGGTCGTCTGGGTCTCGCATGAAGCAAGGAACAATGCCGCGACGGCGGCGGTCAGGGTGCGCAACAAATCAGCTCTCCGGAAAAATCAGGCGGCGGCGGATTCTCCGACCGCTTTGTAGATGCTGTTGATCGGCCGCTCGAAGACGCGGCGGACCATCGGCTCGAAGAATTCCAGCGGCGCGCTGTCATAGGCCGAATCGAACGCCCTCTGGTCGTACAGCTCACAGAAGCGGGCGGTATCCTGGAAATGCTCATGCCCGCGAAACGCCTCGCGCATGTCGCGGTTCATGCCGAGGTGGTGGAAGAAGTAATAGCCCTGGAACACGCCATGGTTCTGGCACATCCAGTGGAGCTTCTCGTCGACGAACGGCTTCAGGATCGCCGCGGCGATGTCGGGATGATTGTAGCTGCCGAGCGTGTCCCCGATGTCGTGCAGCAGCGCCATGACGACATAGGGTTCGCTTTCGCCGCCGCGATGGGCCCGGGTCGCGGTCTGCAGCGAATGTTGCATCCGATCGATCGGGAAGCCGCCATAATCGCCCTCGAGCAGCCGTAGATGCGTGAGAACGCGGTCCGGAAGCGCGGCTGCGAAAGGCATGAAGTGAGACCCGATGATCGCCCAATCTGCCTGAGTGCCCTCGTCCATCGACCGGAAGCCGGCGCGCTGATCGTCCATTCCGCCTCTCCTCGGCACGAAGCCTAGTCCGGTCGCGCCGCCACGCCAAGGGTGGCCGCATGGCGGTTGGCCGCCTATATCGCCCTGATGGACCGTGCCGTGGGGACCCAGGCCGAGATTGCAAGCGACAGCGTGCGCGCGCTGGCCGAGGCTGCCGCGCAGGGCCAGGGCATCGTTTCGCGAAGCAAGGGACCGGCGCGACCGATCCTCGCCGGCGTCGGGCTCGACCGCCCCTTCTTCGATGACAAGAACCGTGCCTTCTGGGTGCTCCAGACGATCGGCTGGACCGGCTATTTCTTCCTCCGCACCATCTCCGGCCTGGCCAATGCGCTGGGAGCGATGTTCATCGTCCATACGCTGATCCTGACCGCGACCGGCTATTCGCTTACGCTATTGATGGCCTCGCTGTACCGCCGGCTGATCATCATGCGTGCGTTGTGGACGGTGATCGTCAGCTTGGCGACCGTGGTGATTGCCTCCGCCGCTTTTTCGTTCATCGAAACCTGGAG
Organism: Sphingomicrobium sp.; assembly: GCA_036402035.1. Classification (GTDB taxonomy): domain Bacteria; phylum Pseudomonadota; class Alphaproteobacteria; order Sphingomonadales; family Sphingomonadaceae; genus Sphingomicrobium. The sequence continues at coordinate 465 of DASWTR010000093.1, read as the reverse complement.
CCTGGCGACCTTCATCAATCCCGATTTCAAGCCGGCGGGCCCGCAATATTTCGGCGCGATCATCCTCGATTTCGCGATCCTCGCCGCCTGGTCGGCGCTCTACTACGGCATCAATTACTATCTGCTGCTGGAAGAGGAGATCGACCAGCGCGCCCGGCTGGAAAGTCAGGCCTCGACCGCGCAGCTGGCGATGCTGCGCTATCAGCTCAACCCGCACTTCCTGTTCAACACGCTAAACAGCATTTCGACGCTGGTGCTGCTCAAGCAGACCGAGCGGGCCAATGCGATGCTGTCGCGGCTGTCGTCGTTCCTGCGCTACACGCTGGTCAACGAGCCGACCGCCAAGGTGACGTTGGTGCAGGAGGTTGAAACCCTGAAGCTCTATCTCGAGATAGAGAAGATGCGGTTCGAAGATCGCCTGAGGCCGCATTTCAAGATCGACGGGGACACGATCGGGGCGCGGCT
>DASWTR010000092.1:0-4189 GCA_036402035.1 Sphingomicrobium sp. | reverse complement strand
ACCGGCGGCATGATCCCCAAGCTGCTGGCCTGCGCCGAGGCGGTCGAAGGCGGCGTCGGAAGCGCGCATATGATCGACGGGCGCGCCGAGCATGCGATATTGGTCGAGCTGTTCACCGACCAGGGCGTCGGCACGATGGTGACGGCAGAGGACGCCCGATGACGAAGGGGCAACGGCAGCGGATGATCGCCGATTGGCTTCGCGAGCAGCGGGTCGGCAGCCAGGAAGAGCTGGTCGCGCGCCTGTCGATGGCCGGCATCGCCGCCACCCAGGCGACGGTCAGCCGCGACCTGCTTGAGCTTGGCGCGGTCAAGCTCAAGCGCGAGGGCACGATCCGCTATGTCATGCCCGACCAGGTCGAGCCGGGCCACGCCGCCGCCAAGCTCGACCGGCTGCTGGCCGAATGGGTCGACGCGATCATTCCGGCCGGCAACCTGCTGGTGCTGAAGACTCCACCGGGCTCGGCCAACCTGGTCGCCAACGCGCTCGATGCGGCTGAACTGGAGGAGGTTGCCGGGACGATCGCCGGAGACGACACGATTTTCGTCGCGCTGGCCGACGGCGCCAATCCGCACTCGGTCGCGCATCTGTTGCAGGAGCGGCGCTCTGGAGCTTAATCGGGCGAATGCGCGTTCCGGCGCCAAGAGGAGAGGCCTGATGATCCGTTCCGCCGCCCTGTTGATGTGCGCCTGCCTGATCGCCTCCTGCGGTGGCGGCGACGACGCGGCGCCGCCGGTGCAGAACGACATCATGGTTCGAAGCGATGCGCAGCAACGGCTGCTCGACCTCAACGACCTGGACCGGGCGATCGCGCTGAAGCGCGCCATTGCCGACCAAGGGCTGCGCTGCGGCCAGATCGTGACGACCGGCTTCGTCACCCGCTTCCGCGACATGGACATGTGGACGGCGACCTGCAGCGACGATCGGCAATGGGCGCTGTTCGTCGGTGCCAACGATAGCGTTCAGGTCCGGCTGTGCGCCGACAATGAGAAGATCGGGCTTCCCGCCTGCACTATTCAGCCCGGCACCGAGGGCGGCACCGGGCTGGAAAATTTGTCAGGCAATAGCGCGGGCTAGCGGGCCGCATCACGGTCTCGTTTGGGGGGCAATCCAATGAGCACCGACCGCGACACCGTAGCATCCTATGACTCCACCGCGGCGGCATATGCTGCGAAGGCCGCGCTGGGTCCCGCCTGGGTCACGAAAGAAATCGATTTCTTCGTAGCCGCGCTGGGGCATGCGGGCAGGGTGCTGGAGATTGGGAGCGGTGGCGGCCGAGACGCGCTGGCGCTCGAGCAGCGAGGGTTGAGCGTCCGACGCACCGACGTAGCACCGGGATTCGTCGAACTGCTGCGCGGCAACGGATTCGAGGCCGACGTGCTCGACCCGCTGACGGACGATCTGGCCGATCCTCGCCGGCCCGGCGTCCCCTATGACGGTATTTGGGCCTGCGCCTGCCTAATTCACGTCGCGCGTGAGGATTTGATCCCCGTGCTCGGGCGGCTGGCAGCTGCGACCCGGGTGGGCGGCCAGCTGCACGCCTCGGTCAGGGATGGCGATGGCGAGAAAGTCTCCTTCCACGGCGAAACACCGCCCCGCCGCTATGTGGAGACCTATTGGCGCGAGCCCGCCCTAAGGACTGCAGTGACGCAGGCCGGCTGGATCGTCGACGACATCTGCCGGTACATGGGAAGGCCGGACGATTATTGGCTCAGCATTCGCGCGAGCCGGGCGTGACGGACAAGTTTAGGGGCTGAGGCCAGCGCCTCAGTCGCACTTGCGGGTCTCCTTATATTCACCCGCCGCCGACTTCTCCTTGACGGTCACACATTTGCCCTGGCGGATTTCCTCGCGCCAGCTGCCATCGGCTGCCGTCTGGCGGTTGCCCTTCGGCACCCGCTTGCCGTCCTTGATTTCCCAGTTGAAGCTGCTCGGCGTCGCCTGGTCGCCCTTTACCTGGGCATAGGCGGCAGATGCCGCGGTGGCGGTAAGCGCCAGCGCACCAATTCCGAGAACGATCTTCACCATGCGAGTCATGTCACTCACTCCTTGGCGCTCTTGCTAGTCTAATCCAGCTTAACGCGCGCTGAAACCGTCATTCACCCGACAAAAGGTTCGAATCGGCGGCGAGCAACGCAAAAAGCCCCCGCCCCGAAGGGCGGAGGCCTTTGGATCGCTCATCGAGCGGCTAAGGGCGTTAGCCCTGCCTGGCCTTGAAGCGGCGGTTCGTCTTGTTGATGACGTAGGTCCGGCCGCGGCGGCGAATCACCCGGCAATCGCGGTGACGCGACTTCAGCGACTTCAGTGAATTGCGAATCTTCATGGCCGGAACGCCTGCCTTCGTTTGCTTTAAGTTGTAGGAGGTTGGAAAACCGGCGGTCCCCCTATGGGGAACCGGCCCCCAAGTCAAGGATCAGCGGGCGGGCGGCGCCGGAGCGCGCGGCCCGCCCGGATCGAACAGGTCGCCGAAATAATCGCCCTGCAGCCACATCGGCCGCTGCGGCGCGTCGGCCATCGCCCTGGCGATGCGGTAATTGAGCATCGCGTAGCGGGCGCCGGCGTTCCAGTCGATCGGCAGGCTGAGATCATCCTTCGGCGTATGGTAGATGGTGCCGAGATATTTTTCCCACTGCGCCTTCCCGCCATTGGCATGGCCGGTCATCAGCAGCACCGCGGGAACGCCCTTCTTGACGAACATATAATGGTCGGAGCGGGTGAAAATCGCTTCCTCCGGCATCGGGTCGGGGGCGACGGCGATACCCATCGAGCGCCCGGCCTCCGCGACCATCGCGCCGACCGTCGAATGGTCGGCGCCGAACGCCGTGACGTCGGTGAAGGGATAGAGCAGCAGCGGCATGTCGAGGTCCACCAGCCCGACGATGCTCTTGGCCGGAACGGTCGGATGGCCGGCATAATAGTCGGCGCCGAGCAGGCCGCGCTCCTCGCCGGTATTGGCGATGAACAGCACTGAACGCTTCGGCCGCTCAGGCTGCGCAGCGAATAGCCGCGCCGCCTCCAGCATGGTGGCGACCCCGGCGGCATTGTCGAGCGCGCCGTTGTAGATGGCGTCTTCGCCAGCCTTGGCATCGGGTCGAATGCCGAGATGGTCGAGATGGCCCATCAGCACGACATGCTCGGCGGCGAGCGTCGGATCGGAGCCCTTGAGCAGACCGACCACTTCGGGGCTGGTGAAGTCCTCCCACTTGCTCTCCGCTTCGACCGACAGCACCGGCCGCAACGCGAAGCCGCGCGGGCTTACCCGGCTGTTGGCCTTGGCCTCCCTCCGGACTGCGTCGAGCGATTTTGCGGCGCCTTCGAACAGGCGTCCGGCCCATTCGTTCGAAACGGCGAGTGAAAGCCGCATTCCCGGCGGAACCGAGCCGGCCTTGCCCGAGGCGTCGACCCAGTCGATCAGCGGCCGCCCGCCACGCGCGACGGGATTGCCGCGCGACCCGTCGTTGCGGGGGATCTCAACGAAGCCGATCGCGCCGGCGGCGGCCGCGAACTGGTCCTTGCTGCTGTTCAAATGGGCGTCGATATCGCTCGGCAGGCCGGATGGAGAGCCGGACAACGCGACCGCGATCTTCCCCCTGAGGTCGAGCCCGCGATAATCGTCGATGCCGTACCGCTTGTCCTTGATGCCGTAGCCGACGAACACGAAGCCGGCCGAAAGCTTGCGCGACTTTTCCGTCACGCTGGGCCGAACGGTGGCATCCTTAGCCGCGTCGAGCGCCACTTGCCTGCCGCCGATGGTCATCGACAGGACCGGCGGCTTCTCGTGGCTGGCGCGGCGAAACGGCACCTGCTGCAACCAGCCGCCCTTCTCGCCGGCCGGCTCCAGCCCGATGGCACGGAACTGCGAGGCGACATAATCGGCGGCGATGTTGTAGCCGATCGAGCCGGTGTCGCGGCCCTGGAGATGGTCGGACGACAGGAATTCGACGTCGGCGCGGACTCGGCGAGCGATATCCTGATCGGCGGCCGGAGGCGTCTGGGCCTGCGCGGTGGCGGCGGCGACCAGCAGGGCGGCGGCAATCAAACGCATTCTCTTCCCCCGTAGGCTCGGCGTTGACCGCCGATTATGGCCGAGGGCTAGTCCACCCCGTGGCGTGGCGCCAGACCGGCGCACCGCCGTTGGTCGAAATTTGCCGAGTGGCGCGCATCGCTTTAAGGGCCACCCAAGACCAAC
>DASWTR010000091.1:0-7448 GCA_036402035.1 Sphingomicrobium sp. | reverse complement strand
CAGACGGGGGATGGCCCCTCCCCCCGCGTCGCTGTGCGATTCGGGCTGGAGGCGGAGCTCGCCAGGCCGCTCTATTATGAGTTGGCCGAAATCGCGCTGGCCGAAGCTAACGACCCGCCCGGCATCTGGTCGAACGGCGCCTTCTTCTCACTGCTGCCATGAGCCTGGTTGAACGGATCACCCTGGCGCTCGCCAACGAGCCTCCGCACGGTCTCCTCCCCGGCGACCTGGTCGAAGGGCATGACGGCGAGCATCGCGAAGCCGCCGTGCTGGTCGCAATTACCGACCGGCCCGAACCGGGGCTTATCCTGACCCAGCGGCGCGATGATATGCGGACCCACGCCGGCCAGATCGCCTTTCCCGGCGGCCGGATCGACCAAGGGGAGGATGCGGTATCCGCCGCGCTGCGCGAGGCGCAGGAGGAGCTGGGCCTGAACCCGGCGCTGGTCCGGCTGCTGGGCGCGGCCGATCCCTATGTGACGGTCACCGGATATTGGGTGTCGCCGGTGGTCGGGCTGATCCCGCCGGATCTGGAGCTTGTCCCCAATCCGGCGGAAGTCGCCGACTGGTTCGAAGCCCCGCTTGATTTTGTGCTCGATCCCGCCAACCAGCGGCAAATGTCCGCAGAATATCGGGGCCGCACCCGCGACTATTATCAGATCGACTGGAACGGGCGCCAGATCTGGGGCGCGACCGCGGCGATGCTCGTCAACCTGTCGCGGCGGCTAAAGTGAAGCTCGACCCGCAGATCTTCCTCGGCCGGCAAGGCATCAAGCGACTGCTGAAGGCGCTCGACGCGAAGCAGGGCACCGCGCGCTTCGTCGGCGGTGCGGTGCGGGATCTGCTGCTCGGTGTTCCGCACGAAGATCTCGACCTGGCGACGACGCTCCCGCCGAACGAGGTAATCGCCCGGCTCGAGGCGGCCCGCATCAAGGCGGTGCCGACCGGCATCGAACATGGGACGGTGACGGCGGTTTCATCAGGAACGGTGGTCGAGGTGACGACCCTCCGGGCCGACGTCTCGACCGACGGTCGGCGCGCTACCGTCGCCTTCACCGAGGAGTGGAAGCAGGACGCCGGCCGGCGCGACTTCACCCTCAACGCGCTTTACGCCGATCCCTACACCGGGGAACTGTTCGACTATTTCGGCGGGCTCGACGACCTCAATTCGCGCACGGTGCGCTTCATCGGTGAGCCGCTGCAGCGCATCGCCGAGGATCATCTGCGCATCCTCCGCTATTTTCGCTTCCACGCGCGCTACGGACACGGCGAACCGGACCAAAATGCGCTCGACGCCTGCACACGGCGCGCCAATGATTTGATGGCACTGTCGCGAGAACGCATCGCCGACGAGCTGCTCAAGCTGCTGGCCCTCCACGACCCCACCCCGACCGTCCGCCTGATGCAGCATCGCGGCATCTTCGACCCGGTTATTCCGGAGATCATTGACGGCGCCCGCTTGGCCTCCTTGGTGAAAGCCGAGCGGAACGCCGGCGTCAGCCCGGACCCGTTGCGCCGTCTCGCTGCCCTCCTCCCCACCGACCCGGAAACGGCCTCCCGTGTCGCTGGGCGCCTCAAGCTGTCGAACAAGGCGAAGAAGCGGCTGGTAAGCGCCGCCGATGGCTCGCTCGGCCTCAATCCGCGGGCTCTTGCGTACCGCATCGGCACGGACAGCGCCGTGGACCGCCTCCTGCTTGCAGACCAGCCATCGGAGGCCACCACCGTCACCCGCTGGAATCCGCCGCGGCTGCCGATCGGCGGCAGCCAGCTGATGGCCCGCGGTATTCCCGAAGGGCCGGAGATCGCCCGAACCCTGCGTCGGATTGAGGATGCCTGGGAAGCGGCGGGATTTCCGGGGGGCGAAGAGTTCGAGCGGCTGGTCGAGCGGCAGCTCGGCTAGGGCAGCAACACCGGCTCCAGGAACACCGCGCCGGCCTCATTGCCTACCGCCCAGCGAACCTGGGCGGGGAAATTGCCATATTTGGGGACCTGAAGCTCGATCTTCTCGCCGATCTTCAGGGAGCCATCGGTTTCCAGCCGGCAACCCTCACGGCTGATGTCGAGCACCACCACCGGCACCTTGTGCCCGTCGCTGTCGGTCAGCGACGCAGGAAAATGCGTATCGACGCGCGGCGCGCGCTTGACGTGCCCTGGTTCTCTCATGTCCGGCCCCCACCAACGCAACAAGCAGCTAAATTAACATAGGGCAATCAAGAAACAATGAAATACTAGGGCAACGCGGGGGAAGATGAGAGTTTGGCCACGAGTTGCACCAGATCCTGCTGTCTATTTACGCCGACTTTGCGGAACACGGACTTCAGATGGGAACGGACAGTCGAAGGCTTAATGCGGAGCAGCGCCGCCGCGCTTTCGATGCTGTGGCCTCCGACCAGTGCACAGGCGAGGCGCGCCTCGGCTTCGGTTAGCCCAAAGACGCTCCTGACTATCTCTGCTTGGGGCTGAACGCGCCGGCCCACATCGTGAACCACGACCAGTACTTTTGCAGCCGCGGCGAGCAGTTCGTCTTCCTGAACATTCAGCGGAGATACGAAGGTTGCATAGGGTAGACCGCCGTCCGCCCGAGACACTAGGGCCCAAGAGTGCACCGCGTCTGCCGCCGGCGCCAGCGCCTGTCGGATCAACCGGTCCAGCCGCGCCTGATCGGCTGTCGACCTTGCGCGCAACCTGCCATCCGCCAGCTGAATCCCATCGCCTCGCTCCAACAATAGGCGGGCGGCAGCATTGGCGAACAGCAGGCACCCGTCCGCACCGAGGGCGAATAAGGCGTTGGGCAGGCAATCGAGGACCGCAGAGCTGAAGCGCTGGAAACTGCGCAACGTGCCGACCTGTTCGGCAAGCGTCAGCGCCCTTCGAACATGCGGTTTGAGCAGCTCGAACCTTCGGATATCCTCCGCTCCCACATGGCCTTGTGCGGGTGTTCGCTGCAGGCTCCACATCAACCGGTGACGGGGAGTCTCGCCCAGTACGGAGCCCACGAAGTAACGAAGCCCGTGACGGCTATGCCAATCATAGACCGGGTCACGATCCATTTCGGCTTCGGTCAAGATCATATGGTCGCAAATATATGGCGCGTCTGGGTAAGCTATCCCCGCGGCTACTCGTGGGCATTTGGCAATCAGATCGCGATCATATTCGTCGACGTCCTCCCGCGCACCGTGCTGCAGCACCCTCGGCCCAAACATGGTCAAGTTATCACTCGCATCACCCTTTGAGACGAGATTGATCACCATGCCGGCGCAATCGGTCAGCTGCTCGACTGCCGTGAATGCTTCATCCCACCGGCGCCTGTCGACGGCCGCTCCGTATAGCTTGTCAATTGTTGCGTTGAACTGATCGAGCATACCCGGCCGACCCCGGAGGCTCATCCCCCAAATGGAGGATATAAATCGATGTTAACGCAAAGTAAATCGATCGCCAAGCGCGCTTGCCGTTGGGGACGCGAGGCGGCTGCGGTGCATTCCGGGAGGCAGCGATGGCAGGAAAGAACAGGCCTACAAATGGCAACGACATTCTAACTGGCAACAAGGCTGATAATTCGATCGACGGCCTCGGAGGTGACGACATCATTTCCGGCGGAGAAGGGAAGGATCGCCTTTCCGGCAATGACGGAAACGACACTCTTAACGGTGACAACGCCAACGACACTCTTTTGGGAGGGGCGGGCAGCGACACGTTGAATGGCGGAGCCGGCCATGACAACCTTTACGGTGAGGACGGCAACGACACGCTCAGCGGCGGCGACGGCATCGACTGGCTGTACGGCGGAGCTGGTGCCGATGTCATGGCAGGCGGAACCGGCATCGACGAGTTCCATTACCGCTCATTTTCGGAATCGGGTGGAGCGAACGTCGATACAATCAACGACTATAGCTTGGCGGACGGTGACCTGCTCCTCTTCTTGGCGCTCGACGCAAATGCCAGCGCTGCTGGTTTGCAGCAATGGAACTATGTCGAAGGACTGGGGGTGTTCCAGGAAGGCGGCAACGGCCAGGCGACGCTGACCTATGATGCCCTATCCAACACGACGACACTCAATCTGTACAACAACGATGGCGACAGCAATGTCGACTTCACCGTCAACTTCCTTGGCCAGTACGGGCCGGACGACATCCAGGTCACGGTATTCGGGGGACCTGGAAACATTTTCGACGGGATCATCTGACGGCAGCCCGAGTGGCAGCTTTAGCGGCCCGGCCATTCTTACTGAACGAATTTCCCGGAAGGCGGCGGGGCGACACGGGGACTAGCTCCGCCGCCGGCTCTTCCAATATTCGAGCGCGGCCTCGGGCTCGAGCGGCTTGGCGAAGTAAAAGCCCTGGCCGGAAGCGCAGCCCAGCGTCGCTAGTGTGGTCGCCAGCTCGACAGTCTCAATCCCCTCCGCGGTGGTGGACATGCCGAGCGCGTCGGCCAGGCTTAGCACGGCGCGGACGATCGCGACGGAGTCCGGGTCGCGCATCATCCCGCTAACGAAGCTCTTGTCGATCTTCAGCACGTCGATCGGCAGTCGCTGGAGATAGGCCAGGCTGGAATAGCCAGTGCCGAAATCGTCCATCGCCACTGTCGCGTCGAGCGCCTTCAACGCCTCGAACACCCGCATCGCCCGGCCGGGGTCCTGGACGATCGAGCTTTCGGTCAGCTCAAGGGTCAATCGCTCGCCCTTGAGCCCGCTCGACCGAAGCGCATCTTCGACCACCTCGGCGATATTGTCGCGCGCGACCTGGATCGCCGACAGGTTGACGCCGACATAGACCGGCAGCGGTTCGCCCGCCTGGCGGTCCCATTCGGCCACCGTCTGGGCCGCCTTGTCCATCGCCCAGCGGCCGAGCTGCAGGATCAGCCCGCTTTCCTCGGCGACCGGGATGAACTCGGCCGGGCTGATCTCGCCGCGGTCGTCGTGGGTCCAGCGGGCCAACGCCTCGAACCCAGCCACTTCGCCCGACTTCAGGTTGATCAGCGGCTGGTAGAACAGCTTGAGCTGGTCCTTGTCGAGCGCCCGGCGGAGTTCGGTCTCGATCGAAAAGCGGCGGCGGGCGGCGCTCGCCTCCCTTGGCTCGTAAACCTGGGGCTTGCCGGCCGTCTTGGCCTGCTTGACGGCGAACTGGGCGTTGCGGAACAGTTCCTCGGCGTCCTGCTCGCCCTGGATCAGCGCGACGCCGATCGCGCACTCGACCCTGATTTCCAGCTCGCTCAATTTGAACGGCGTCGACATCACCTGCTGGATCCGCTCCGCCGCGGCCAGCGCATCCTCGACCCCGCGCTTCAGCCCGACCAGGATGCCGAACTCGTTGCCCCCGGTACGCGCCAGCACATCGCCGCCACGCAGCGCCGACATTAGCCGCCGGGCGAAGGTGATCAGCAGCTCGTCCCCGGCCAGACTGCCCATCGATTCATTGATCCGGCTGAAGCGCAGCATGTCGACCACCAGGACCGCATGGTCATGCGTCCTCGGGTCGGCGCCGCGCGCCTCGACCGTCTCGGTGAAGCTCAGCCGGTTGGGCAGCCCGGTCAGGCTGTCGCGCAGCATCTCGGCACGAAGATTATTCTCCGCCTGCACCTCGACCGTGCGGTCGACCACGCTCAGCAGGCAGCGCGGCTCGCCCAGCGAGTCCGGCTCGAGCGGCGCGACCTTGAGCTTGAGGAAGCGCCGCGACGGTCCCTCGCCTTCGCTGTAGTCGAGCTCGTCAGGCGCCTTCGACGGATCGACCAGATAGCAGCGCACAAACTCTCCGGTGCTGCCATGGCCATGCAGGCCATAGGCCTCCGCAAATCCTTCCGGTCCCGGCTTGCAGCCGAACAGCGTCAGGAAGCGGCCGTTGAGCGCATGGACCCACAGCTTGCCCTCGCGCAGGCCGAGCACCCCGGCCGCGATCGGCAGCGCGTCGAGCAGCGCGGCATCGTCCGCGGACGCGCGGATGCCATGACCATCCTGATGGGCCGCAGAGCGCACGCCTTTGGGCGCGGCCGAGCGGTTTGCTGCAGCCTGCATGACGGCCGGATTAAACGAGACAGGTTAATGGGCCGTTTCGACCCGGCTTATCACAGGTTAGGAATCCGTTGTTTTCGGAAACGCAGGCACCGCCTCGAACCGGTTGGACCGCGGGAAGCCATTGGGCGCGATCCGCCCGCTGGCGCCGCGGATCGCCCGCCACGGCGTTAAATCCGTTTCGGACCGAACCCGCCCGCTCTCCCCGCCCAGCGGCCAGCTGATTCCCTCGGCCAGCGCGAAGGCCATCGCATCGCTCAGTCCTCCGTCGCGATAGCGCTGCAGCTGCACGCCCGACCCACGGCCCAGCTCGGGTAGCTCGTCCAGCTTGAACACCAGCATCTTCCTGTTCTCGCCAATCACCGCGACCGAGTCCGATCCCGCCGCGACCGGCTTCACTACCGCCATCTTCGCCTTGGGCCGCAGGTTCATCAGCTGCTTGCCCTTGCGCGTCTCGGCCAGCACTGCCTCGCCGCTGGTCACGAACCCGCGCCCGTCGGACGAGGCCGCCAGCAGCCGGCTATCCGGCCGAACCACCAGCATCGCGACGATCTCGCTCTCCGCCTCCAGGTCGATGGTGAGCCGCACCGGCTCGCCGAACCCGCGCCCGCCGGGCAATTTGTCGCCGCCCAGGGTGAACACCCGCCCATTGTCGGCCGCGATCAGGATGCGGTCGGTGGTCTGGGCATGGATCGGCTGCCCCCACAGCTCGTCGCCCTCGCGGAATTTCAAGCTGTCGAACTCGCTCGCCGCCAGATGGCCGCGCATCGCCCGGATCCAGCCGCGCTGCGACAGGATCACGGTGATCGGCTCCTTCTCGATCATCTGCGACCAGTCGAGCTCGCGCGCCGGCGCCTGTTCCTGCACCAGGGTCCGCCGCTCGTCGGAAGCATAGGCCTCCTTCAGCGCCGCCAGATCCTTCTTCAGCCGAGTCCGCTGCCGCGCCGGGCTCTCGACTAGAGCCGCCAGCCCTTCCCGCTCCTTAAGCAGCGCATCGCGCTCCTTGCCGATCTCCATCTCCTCCAGCTTGCGGAGTTGGCGCAGCCGCATGTTGAGGATCGCCTCGGCCTGACGGTCGGTCAGCACGAACTCGGCAATCATCACCGCCTTGGGCTCGTCCTCGGTGCGGATGATCTCGATCACCCGGTCGAGGTTGAGGAATGCCTTCAAAAACCCTTCGAGCAGCTCCAGCCGATCGTCGATCTTGCCGATCCGCGTCTGCGAGCGCCGGACCAGCACCTCGATCTGGAACTCGAGCCAGGCGAGCAGCGCCTGCTTGAGGCTCATCACCCCCGGCGTCCGGTTCTTGTCGAGCACGTTAAGGTTCAGCGGGAAGCGCACCTCCAGCTCGGTCAGCTTGTACAGGCTCTCCAGCAGCAGCTCCGGATCGACCGTCCGCGACCGCGGCTCCAGCACGATCCGCACTTCCTCGGCGCTCTCGTCG
>DASWTR010000090.1:0-5316 GCA_036402035.1 Sphingomicrobium sp. | reverse complement strand
GGCGCGCCTTATGTCGGCGATCTGCTAATCAACGGCGACAAGATCGTTGGTCTAGGCCCGGCCGCAAAGGCTCAGGGGCGGACCGAGATCGATGCGGTCGGTCTCGCGGTGGCGCCCGGCTTCATCAACATGCTGAGCTGGGCCAACGAGACGCTGATCGCCGATGGGCGCGGGCAGAGCGACGTTCGCCAGGGCGTGACTCTGGAAGTGATGGGCGAGGGTACCTCGATGGGCCCGCTCAACCCCGAGATGAAGCGGCTGAGGACCGAGCGCCAGGGCGACATTAAGTATAGTGTCGATTGGACCAGCTTCGGCGAATATTTCGACTGGCTGACGAGGAGGGGCGTATCGCCCAACGTCGCCAGCTTCGTCGGCGCGACCACGGTGCGGATTCACGAGCTCGGCGAAGGCGACGTCGATCCGACGCCCGAACAGCTGCAGCGGATGCGGGGGCTGGTCCGCCAGGCGATGGACGAGGGGGCGATGGGGGTCGGTTCCTCGCTGATCTACGCACCGGCCAATTTCGCCGAGACGCCCGAGCTGATCGCGCTGGCGAGCGAGGCGGGGCGCTGCGGCGGCATGTACATCAGCCATATGCGCGACGAGGGGCCGAAGCTACTCGAGGCGATTGACGAGCTGATCGAGATCAGCGCGAAGTCCGGCGCGCCGGCGGAAATCTATCATTTCAAGCAGTCGGGCCGCGAGAATTGGCGCAAGATCGACGCGGCAATCGCCCGGGTCGAAGCGGCGCGGGCCAAGGGGCAGCGCATCACCGCCGACATGTACACCTATCCGGCCAGCTCGACCGGGTTCGACGCGGCAATGCCTTTGTGGATTCAGGCCGGCGGGATCGAGCAGTGGGTCAAGCGGCTCAAAGATCCCAAGCTGCGCGCCAAGGCCATGAAGGAGATGCGCGAGCCCGACGCGTCCGAGAATACCAGCCTGGCGGTGCGCGAGCCCGACAAGGTGATCCTGGTCGGCTTCAAGACGGCGGAGCTCAAGCCGCTGACCGGCAGGACGCTGGGCGAGGTGGCGCGGGAGCGGGGCAAGCCGCCCGAGGAGGTCATCGCCGACCTGATCGTCGCCGACAACAGCCGCATCCAGGTCGTCTATTTCAGCATGAGCGAGGAGAATGTCGCGCGCGCGGTGGCCCTGCCGTGGATGAGCTTCGGCAGCGACGCGGGCGCCCAGGCGCCCGAAGGCGTGTTCCTCAAATCATCGACCCATCCGCGCGCCTATGGCAATTTCGCGCGGCTGCTCGGAAAATATGTGCGGGACGAAAAGCGGGTGCCGCTGGCCGAGGCGGTGCGGCGGATGACCTCGCTGCCGGCGGCGAACCTTGGCATCAAGGACCGAGGCGCGTTGAAGCCGGGATTCCACGCCGATATCGCTATCTTCGATCCCAACAAAATTGCCGATGCGGCAACATTTGCGAAACCACAGCAATATGCGGTCGGTATGCGCCATGTGCTGGTCAATGGCGTGCCGGTCGTGCGCGACGGAGAGCATACCGGCGCGACACCCGGGCGGTTCGTGAAGGGGCCTGGGGCAGGTCGGTGCCGCTGAACTAACCGACAGGCTCTGGTGCGCCCGCTGCTTGGTTGAAGCGTAGCGGTCATGCCCATAGAAGATTGTATGCCGTCACGCGCGTTTCCTGAAATCGATCTTCGGCCGGGCACTTGGCATTTCTACCTGGCCGTACCCCTTGTCCTGTGGGCCGAATATAGCATCGCGCTATCGATGACGTTGAACGTCAGCGTCGCTCGGGCGATGCTGTACTCCACGGTCCCGATTGCCGGGATCATCCTGATGGCTTTGCCCACGCGGGCGCTGATCCTGCATGTCCTGTTCAAGCTTGGACCCGCGGCCCAGGCTGCGTCGCATGTAGCCGGCGCCCTGCTTTTTGCGATCCTGCTTTACTGGCTTCGAACGATCCTCAACAGCATCGCGCTGACCGGCGATGTCATGAACCTGACGCTTCCCGATTTCTTCGCGCCCGGTGCAGCGTGGATGCTGATCGAAGGCGTGCTCTATTATGCGCTGATCGGCTTGGTGGCTTATATCGAACGGTTGCGTGCGCGGCTTGCTACGGCCTCGGAGGGTTCCGGCGATGTGTCGGCAGACGGGGAAGCCTTCCGGTTGTTCGTGAGGCAGGACGATGAGTTCCGCCCGATCGATCCGGCCCGGATCGTCCTGGCCCGCGGCGCGGATGACTATACCGAGGTGGTAACGACGGCCGGGACCCACCTCATCCGGATGACGCTGGCTACCCTCGGCGAGCGGCTGGGACCGCGGTTCATTCGCGTGCACCGGTCGCAGCTGGTGAATGTCGAGCGGATCGCCAAGGCAGAACCTGCCGGCGGCGGGCGCCTGCTGCTGCACATGGACAATGGCGCGATGATTACCACCAGCCGGGCCGGGGCGCGCCTTCTGCGAGAGCGGATCGTCTGACCCCGAGCCGATATTCGTTCGCCGGCGCGACGTGTCGGTTCACCGCATCATTCTCCGAAACCTCCCCGGACGGCTAGGCCGATCAGGATCACCAAGGGGAGTTTCAAGACATGGCTGGATCAAAATTGCCGCGCCTGGCGCGGGCGGCGCTGTGCGTCCCTCTTCTGGCGAGCGCCGGCTCCGTGAGCGGAGAGACGGTTGTTTATCGCGGTGGGCAGGTTTGGACGGGTGCAGGTTTCGCAGTGCGCGACCTGGCGACGGCAGACGGGCATATTGTCGGTCTGTCGAGGGTGGACGGTACGGCCCGAGTGGTTTCGCTAGAGGGGCGTTATGTCGTTCCAGCCTATGGCAACGCCCACACGCACATGGCGGTCCCGATGGATTTTGCCAGTCACCGCTTTCTCGACGAAGGCGTGTTTTACTCCTGGAACCCTAACAGCAACCGGATCCCGCCCGAAGGTAAAGCATTCTTCGCGCGGACGGACACCTTTGACGTGGCGCTTGCGCAAGGCGGGATAACGTCGCGCGGGGGGCATCCCGAAAGCATATTCGCGAAAGTCTTCTTTCGGGCGACGAAGGTGGAGAGCCTGGTGGGCGATGCCCTGCACTATGGCGACAGCAGAGCCGAGATTGACGCGGCGCTCGACAAGCTCGCGCAGCAGCGCGCGGATTTCGTGAAGGCCTATCTGCTTTTCTCGGAGGAATATGATGAGCGCCACGGCAAGGCTCAATATTGGGGCCTGCATGGAATGAACCCGGCTCACGCGCCCTATCTTGTGGAGGCGGCGAAGAAGCGCGGGCTGAAAGTCGCCTTCCATGCTGAAACGCTGACTGACCTGCGCATCGCGATCGACAGCGGAGCCTTCGCGATCATGCACATGCCCGCCTATGGGCCGATATTCACCGACGAAACGCCGGAAAAATGGGCGCTTACCAAGGCTGATGCGCGGCGTATCGCGGAAAGCGGCACCATGGTGGTGACGACCGCCGGCCTGATGAAGGGGTTCGACGGCAAGCTAAACAAGGGTCCGCTCGAGGCGAAGCAGCGCGCAGTCCAGGCCGAGAACCTGCGTCTCTTGGCGCGACACGGCGCGACCATCCTGGTCGGCACCGACAACAGCAGCGAGATCTTCACGGAGGTGGAGCACCTCGCCAGCCTGAACGCGTTCAAACCCGCCGAGCTGCTGAAAATCGTGTTCGGCACTGGTTCGCGCCTCTTCCCCAAGCGCCGGATCGGTTGCTTCGAGCCAGGTTGTGAAGCGGACTTCTTGGTCCTGGGTGGGAATCCGGTATCGGATATCAAGGCGCTTCGATCGATCGAAATGCGAATAAAGGCGGGACGGCCCGTTGCTTCCGTCCCTTCGAAAACCCTGCCGCCTATTCCGCACCAAGAGGAAACCTCGCCACCGGCTCATAATGAGCACCATTCCGGCTCAGGCGGCTCTCATAGAGGGTGAATTCGGTCACGTTCCAGGAGGGTGCGGACAGGCTGCCGTGCCGCTCCATGAAATGACCCAGTCCCGGCGCGCGGCCTTTCCAACGCGCCAGCGTGATGTGCGGATGATAGGCGCGGCGCTCCGGCTCCAAGCCGACCGACTGGCAGGCGCGTTCGACCTTGGCGTGTAGCGCTTTCAGCTGGTCCCTGGGCTGGACGCCGGCCCAGATTGCCCCGTTGCGGTGCTTTTCGAACTTGCCGACACCGTCGAGCGACAGGATGAACCGTTCAAACCGGATTTGCCCAAGTGCGGTCGCGATATCCTCCGCAACTGGCCGCTCCACCTCGCCAATGAAATGCAGGGTGAGGTGCAACTGCTCGTCCTCCTGCCAGCGGACGTCCGGCACGCCTTCCATCAGGTCGAGCAGTAGCTCCCGGACCTCCTCGGGCGGCCGGATTGCGACAAACAGCCGGTGCATCAGCAGTCATTAGTCCAAAACGGGCGGCGTGACCTAGTTCCCGATGTTCGTCATCAGCGACCGGACAGGCGGGCGTTGGCGGCAGCGGCCCATGGCGACCCTGCCAGGTCCCTGGCGAGCATCCGAAGCAGGGCAGCCTCGGTTTGCGGCGTGTCCACCCGCTCGAAACTCCCCTTGTCGCGCCGAAGGAATCCCCCCTTGGTCAAGCGGAGCTTGAAGCTTCCGGCATAGACAAGTTGCCCCGGTTCGACTCGAAAGCTGACATCTTCGAGGCGCTTTCCCAGAGCGAAATATTTCTGGCCGGACAGGAACCCGGTCACGGCGTAAAGGCCCGGCGAGAGGTTTGCCGAATAAAAGTCGCCGTTGTTGTAGGTGACCGTATGTCGCTCAGCACCGATGCTGGAATAGATTTTTATCGGCTTGAACCGTCGCACCACGACGTGGGTCACCGCCAGGTCGGACTCCGTCATGTCGAACGATCCGAAGGCGAGGCCGGTGCCGGGCTTGAACGGCGTGTTGCCGCGTCCAGAGGCTGCCGCGCCCGGCAATAGGAGGGCAAGTCCGGCCAGCAGTATCCGGAAATGTCGTAAGTCCATCAGCCAAGGCTTTCCTCAAAGTCAAAATCATCTCGTCAGTGAAGCGCTTCGGCCTTCTACGCTTGCAGAAAATCAACCCGGGCCTGCTGGGATGGGCTCCGCTGACGGACAGGTCCCGCAAATTATCGAAGCTGGTCGGCGCGCTGTGACCGGTTTCGCTTGAACAAGGGGCGAACAACAACGATATATTGGCCTTGTGAGGGCCTCTTGCCCTTCACTGAGGAGTGGAAATGCAGAACCAATTTGACCCGCGCACGACGACAGGCGGCTATGATCCGGCTGTGTCGGTCGGCGTTCCGCGCGCGGCACGCGACGCGGGCCTACGGTCCTACATGCTCAAGGTTTACAATTACAT
>DASWTR010000089.1:0-2918 GCA_036402035.1 Sphingomicrobium sp. | reverse complement strand
CAATACCGTCGTGTCGCCGGCGCCGAGCGCGATGGACAGATAGCGGTCGTAATTGCCGACACCCAGTTTGGTCGCGTTGGTGACGACCTTCTCAATCCCGGTCTGGGCCGCCGCGCGGATGGTCATCAGGTTGCGCGACTGTTCGACGCCCCAGCGCATCGTCTTGGGTCCCGAATATTTGCCGTCGAAATTGCGGAAGCATTTGTTGCCCAGCCCGGCCCCCTGCCACACGCAGAAAGGCGAATCGACGATGATCGATGCCGGGCTCATGCCGTTCTCGAGCGCGGTCACATAGACGATCGGCTTGAACGCCGATCCGGGCTGGCGATTTGCCTGGGTGGCCCGGTTGTAGGACGAGCCGATGACGTCGAACCCGCCCTGCATTGCTAGCACTCGGCCGGTCCGGACTTCCTCGGCAACAAAGCCGCCGCCGACCTCGGGGATCGACCGCAAGGCGTAGCTGTTGAGGCCAAGCTGCTTGACCACGATGATCATGCCGGGACGAAGCGCGGCGAAGGCGGTGCCGCCGACGCCGCGGACCGGCTGCCGAGCGGCGGATTCGGGAAGAGAACCGGTCGAACCGTCTGAGAAGCCGACCTGTGCCTGATTTCCCGACTTGGACAGGACCACCGCCTTCTTCCAGTCGGGGAAGCCGGTGCCAAGCGCGGCCAGGCGGAGCTGTGTCTGCCAATCGCCGGACACATCGATGCTGAGCCCGGTGTCACGCCAGCCCCGTCCGCCGTCGAACTTGGCGAGTCCTTCGCGCAGCGCCTCGGCCGCCGCGTCCTGCATCTTCGGTACCATCGAGGTGCGCACCCACAGGCCGCCAGCATAGACGCTGTTCGGCCCGTCATCGGCGGTTTCACCGAAACGGCGCATCAGGTCGCGGCGGACCTCCTCCATGAAATAACCGCCCTGGTCGCGGAACTTGGCGCTGCTGCCGTAACGGATGGTGCCGAGCGGAGTCGCAGCGGCTGCAGCGCGCTGCGCTTCGCTGATCTTGTCGTTATTGAGCATTTCCCGCAGCACATAGTTGCGCCGCCCCAGTGCCCGGGCGGTCGCCCGGACCGGGTCGTAGTTGCTGGGCGCCTTGGGCAAGACCGCCAGATAGGCCGCCTCCGACAAGGTAAGATCGGCGACATCCTTGTCGAAATAGGCGCGGCTCGCGGCCTGCACGCCATAAGCGTTGCGGCCGAGGAAGATCGAGTTGAGGTACAGCTCGAGGATTTGCTGCTTGCTCAGCGTGTCCTCCAGCCGGAAGGCGAGGATCATCTCCCGGATCTTGCGGCTGACAGCATATTCGTCGTCTTGCAGCAGATATTTGGCGACCTGCTGAGTGATGGTGGAACCGCCCTTGGCGCGGCCGCCGGTCACCGATTTGGTGGCATAGTCGAACACCGCCCCGAACAGGCCGGGATAGTCGAGCCCGCCATGCTCGAAGAAGGTCTTGTCCTCGGCCGAAATGAAGGCATCGATGACCACCTGAGGATATTCGTCATAGGCCAGCTCGACCCGCCGCTCACGGGCGAAGGTCTGAACCGGATTGCCGTCATAGCCGCGAACGTTGGTCGGAAGCGGCGGCTGATAGGCGAGCAGCGTTTCCGAGCTGGGGATATTCCGGGCGAACACCACGAACACGAGCGCGACCAGCATCAGCCCGCCGAAGACGGTCCAGGCCGACCGACGAACCCATGTGCGTTCGAGCCATGGGTCCAGCCGACGACGGACTCGATGATTGAGGGCGACGAGGTTGGGAATGGGCAAGGCGGACAATTTCATGTTCGACCCGGGTTTAGCCCCTTCCAGCCGCCAGCGAAAGGCGCTGTTTATCGTGCGGTGCGCGTTGCGAGATCGGCTTCGACGGCCTGTGCAAGGGCGAGGACGAGCGGCGCCCTGCCCTCTCTGGTGATCAGCGCCGCCTCATCCTCGGCATTGCTGATATAGCCCGCCTCGACCAACACCGCCGGGGTTTCGGCCCGGCGAAGGACGTGGAACGCCGCAAATTGATGCGGTCGCGGGCGCAGCTCAACCCGGCCCGCGGCGCGGCGCAGCAGGCGTTCGGCAAGCCCGGCGGACGCCTCCATCTGCTCACGCAGCGCGACATCGGCGAGCAGCGCCCGAACGCTGTCGTCCGCCTCGCTCGACAAAGCTCCTTCCGCGCCATTCTCCGCATCGGCAAAGCGCGCAGCCTCCTCGCTCGAGGCGACATCGGACAGGGAGTAGATGGTGATCCCCTTCGCCAGCGGGTTCGGCGCGCTGTCCATATGGATCGACAGGAACAGGCTCGCCTGGAGTCGGCGGGCAATCGCCGCGCGCTGATCCAGCGATAGATATTTGTCCCCTTCCCGAGTCAGCGCGACCCGGACCCGGCCGCGCTGTTCGAGCAGGTCGGCCAGCTCTGTCGCCATTGCCAGGGTCAGGTCCTTCTCGCGGGTCGTGCCGGACACGCTTGGCGCCCCGGGGTCGCGGCCGCCATGGCCGGGATCGATCAGCACGATCGGCCTGCCGGGAAGCCGAGCCTCGCGAACGCGAACATCGGCGACGGGGTCCGGCAGGTCGAGCGTCAGGCGCCCCGTACGCGCTTCTCCGATCAGGGCGATCGCGTCGCCGACCACGCCGGTTTCGGCACGCCACACGCCGACGGAGAGCAGGCACATAGCCAACAGCACCGCTCCGCCAATTGCCAGCCCGATTGCCCTCTTTCGCTCCACAGGCCTGAGGTTAGGTCATGGCTTGACCGTTCGCCAAGCCCGGACCTGCGTGATTTTTTGGACATAGCAATGGTTGCGGCGCGGCAGGGGCGATGCTAACCGGGATCGTCCTCGCCGATATTCGGCTGGACGCGGCCGCCTTCAATCGAATGGCGGCGTTCAAGGTTGACGCTGCATGATGCCACAAGACGCCACTGCCATGCTCCC
>DASWTR010000088.1:0-1595 GCA_036402035.1 Sphingomicrobium sp. | reverse complement strand
GTCTTTATGCCAACGCATGCCCGCAATCTGCAAATGGGGCGGCGAGGATGGTTTCGCCCATCGGCGGCTCCAACTGAAAACCGATCGGGCCGCTTGGCCCTTTCCAGTCCGTTCGGAAGGATGCCGCCGTGCGTTACAGTCCGTTGGGGTGGAGGGCGCGTCCGCGCTCGGTGATCCGGCGCTCGAGCTCGGGCCGGAAATGGCGGATGAGCGCCTGGACGGGCCAAGCCGCGGCATCGCCGAATGCGCAGATGGTATGGCCCTCGACCTGCTTCGTCACATCTTGCAGCTGGTCGATCATGGATAGGTCCGCGTCGCCGGTCCGGAGCCGCTCCATGATGCGCCACATCCAGCCGGTCCCCTCGCGGCACGGCGTGCATTGGCCGCAGCTCTCATGCTTGAAGAAATAGCTGATGCGGCTGATCGCACGGACGATGTCGGTCGACTTGTCCATGACGATGACCGCCGCCGTCCCGAAGCCGGAGCCGAGGGCCTTCATGCCGTCGAAGTCCATCGGCGCATCCATGATGTCCCTGGCCGGGATGAGCGGCATGGACGCCCCGCCCGGAATGACGGCGAGGAGATTGTCCCAGCCGCCGCGGATGCCGCCTGCATGCTTGTCGATCAGTTCGCGGAACGGGATGCTCATTGCTTCCTCGACGACCGTCGGCGTGTTCACATGGCCGCTGATCTGGAACAGCTTGGTCCCGCTGTTGTTCTCGCGCCCGAAGCTCTTGAACCATTCCGCGCCGCGCCGGAGGATGGTGGGCACAACCGCGATGCTCTCGACATTGTTGACCGTGGTCGGGCAGCCATAGAGGCCGACTCCAGCGGGGAAGGGAGGCTTGATCCTCGGCAGGCCCCGCTTTCCCTCGAGGCTCTCCAGCATCGCCGTTTCCTCGCCGGCGATATAGGCGCCGGCGCCGCGATGGACGAACAGGTCGAAGTCAAAGCCGGAGCCACAGGCGTTCTTGCCCAGCAGTCCGGCCTCATAGGCCTCGGCCACAGCTTTTCGAAGCGCTTCGGTTTCGCGGATGAACTCGCCTCGGACGAAGATATAGGCCGCGCGGCAGCGCATCGCGAACGCTGCGAGCAAGGTACCCTCTACCAGCGTGTGGGGGTCGTGGCGCAGGATCTCGCGGTCCTTGCAGCTCCCCGGCTCGGACTCATCGGCATTCACGACCAGGAAGTTGGGCCGGCCTGGCGTCGGCTCCTTGGGCATGAAGCTCCACTTCATGCCGGTCGCGAAGCCCGCGCCGCCGCGGCCGCGCAGGCCCGATGCCTTGACGATCTCGATGATCTCGTCCTCCCCGAGCTTCATGAGCTCGAGGGTCCCGTCCCAATTGCCGCGCGCCCGGGCGGCCCTGAGGTCGGCGCCCTGGAAGCCATAGAGGTTGGTGAAGATCCGGTCCTTGTCGGCGAGAGAGGTCATGCCAGGCATCACCACTCGGCCCGATAGTCGTGGTTGCGCGTCGCCATATCCTTGAGCGTGCTAGGACCGCCCTTAGGGCAGCTGGTTTGCCGCTCTACCTGCGGGCCCGGCTTCGGCGTCTGGCCATTGGCCAGCGCGTCGAGGATCGCCTCCATGCTCTCGT
>DASWTR010000087.1:0-3446 GCA_036402035.1 Sphingomicrobium sp. | reverse complement strand
GCGCCCCCAACAACGGCCGCTTCGGCGGCCCTTTTTCATTCGATATTTGAAGGCATGAGCGATGAAGCGCACTTTCCAGCCGAGCAATCTGGTCCGCAAGCGGCGGCACGGGTTCCGCAGCCGCATGGCGACGGTCGGCGGACGCAAGGTGCTGAACGCGCGCCGCGCCCGCGGCCGCAAGAAGCTCAGCGCTTAGTTACCACGCTCACCACGCGCTCGGATTTCCTCGCCGCCAACCGCGGCAAGCGCGCGCCCATGCCTGGCTTCGTCCTGCTGGTCCGTTCCCGCGAGGACGGCGACCCGACGATGCGCGTCGGCTTCACGGTCACCAAGAAAATCGGCGGCGCCGTAGTCCGCAACCGGATGAAACGCCGCTTCCGCGCCCTCGCTCGCGAGACGCTGCCCGAATATGGCATTGCTGGCGCCGATCATGTGCTGATCGGCCGCGCCGGCGGGATCGAACGCGATTATGCTAGCCTCGCCGCCGAGCTGAAGCGTGCGCTGAACAAAGTTGCGGCGGCGTGATCGCGAAACTGCTGATCCTGCTTACCCGCGGCTGGCAGCTCGGCCCTAGCCGAATCCTGCCGCCCAGCTGTCGTTATCAGCCGAGCTGTTCGGCCTATGCGATCACCGCGCTTCAACGCTATGGGGCGGCCAAAGGGGGCTGGCTGGCCCTCAAGCGAATCATGCGATGCCACCCTTGGGGTGGCCAGGGCCCGGACCCGGTGCCCTGAGAATCAAGGACAGATGAGTGAACGATAACCGCAACATGCTCCTGGCTATCGCGCTCAGCGCGCTGGTGCTGATCGGCTGGAGCTTCCTGTCCGAGCAATTCTTCCCGACCGCAGGTCCGCAGACCCAGCAGGTTGAGGACGGCAAGGTACGGCCGGCGCCCCCGGCCGCTCCGGCCGCGGAGGCGCCGAGCGCAATCCGTCCGCGCCAGCTGGTATTGGCCGAAACGCCGCGCGTGAAAATCGAAACGCCCAGGCTGCAGGGCTCGATCAACCTCAAAGGCGCCAGGTTCGACGATCTGGTGATGGTCGATCAACGCGAGACGATCGACCCGCAATCCCCGCCGGTCCGTTTGCTGTCGCCGGCGGGCGCCAGCGACAGCTATTTCGCCCAGTTCGGCTGGAGCGGCCAGGGCGTTGCCGTCCCCGACGCCAACAGCGTCTGGCAGGCCAGTGCATCCGTCCTGACACCCGGCAAGCCGGTGACGCTGAGCTGGACCAACCCGACCGGCCAGCGGTTCGAGCTCATCGTCTCGGTCGACGACGGCTATCTGTTCTCGGTGAAGCAGCGGGTGATCAACGGGGGCACGGGCGCTGTGGGCATGCGTGCCTATGGCCTGGCCAGCCGCGCCAACAAGGCGCCGGACCCGTCGAGCTGGACCCAGCATATCGGCCCTAACAGTTTCCTCAACGGCAAGGCCAATTACGACGTCGATTGGGAAACACTCGACGAGAACAAGGCCGGAGTAACGGTCGACAGCCGCGGCGGCTGGCTCGGCTTTACCGACAAATATTGGCTGACCGCATTGATCCCGGCCAGCGGCGCGCCGGTCGAGGCCAGCTTCCGCAAGAGCGACAGCGGCGCCTATCAGGCCGACTATGCCGGATCATCGTTCGTGGTTGCGCCCGGACAAGCAGTGGCATCCGAAGCCAAGCTCTTCTCCGGCGCCAAGGAGAAGCAGTTCCTCGACCGCTACGAGAACGAGGGCATCACCAGCCTCAGCAAGTCAATCGACTGGGGATGGTTCGAATGGTTCATGCGGCCGATCTTCAACCTGCTCAATTGGCTGTTCGGCGTGCTGGGCAACTTCGGTCTGGCGATCATCGCCCTGACCGTCATCGTCCGGATCATCATGTTCCCGATCGCCGACAAGCAGTTCCGGTCCATGGCCGGGATGCGCAAGGTCCAGCCGAAGATGAAGGCGATCCAGGAACGCTACAAGGACGACAAGCCGAAGCTCCAGCAGGAGATGCTGAAGCTCTACCAGGAAGAGAAGATCAACCCGGCCGCGGGCTGCCTTCCGATCCTGCTGCAGATCCCGATCTTCTACGCGCTGTACAAGGTGCTGATGGTCAGCGTCGAAATGCGGCACCAGCCCTTCTACCTGTGGATCAAGGACCTCTCCGCCCCCGACCCGCTGACCCCGGTCAACCTGTTCGGCTTGCTCGACTTCACCCCACCGGCGTTCATCGCCATCGGCATCCTGCCGATCCTGCTGGGCGTCACCATGTGGATCCAGTTCAAGCTCAACCCGCAGCAGCCCGACCCGGTCCAGGCGCAGATCTTCTCGATCATGCCGTGGGTGCTGATGTTCGTGATGGCGCCGTTTGCGGCCGGCCTGCAGCTCTACTGGGTGACCAACAATATATTGTCGATCGGGCAGCAGGCGTGGCTCTACAAGCGCTACGACATGCACCTTTCCGATACCCATCCGATCAAGACCTGATCCGGTGAGCGAAGAACCGGACATCGCGGAGCGGGCGCGCAAGCTGTTCTCGGGACCGATCGAGTTCCTGAAATCGGCCCCGAAGCTCGAGCATCTGCCCGATCCAGTCGCGCCGGAGATCGCCTTTGCCGGGCGATCCAATGTCGGCAAAAGCTCGCTGATCAACGCAGTCACCAACCGCGCCAAGCTGGCCCGCGCGTCGAACACGCCGGGGCGGACGCAGGAGCTCAACTATTTCGATGTCGGGCGCCCGCTGGTGTTTCGCCTGGTCGACATGCCGGGCTACGGCTTCGCCGAGGCGCCCAGGGACATGGTCAAGCGCTGGCGCTTCCTGATCAACGATTATCTCCGCGGCCGACAGGTCCTGAAACGGGCGCTGGTGCTGGTCGACTCGCGTCACGGCCTCAAGGACGTCGACCGCGACGTGATGAAGATGCTCGACGACGCGGCGGTCAGCTATCACCTCGTCTTGACCAAGGCCGATAAGGTGAAGCCCACCGAACTCGCCAAAACCATCGACGCGATCCGCGTCGAAGCGGCGAAACATCCGGCCGCTCACCCGCTCATCCTACCGACGTCCAGCGAAACCGGTTCGGGCATCGCCGAGTTGAGGACGGCAATCCTAGAGGCGGCAACCACGTGAAACTGATCATCGGCAACCGGGCCTATTCCAGCTGGTCCATGCGCGGCTGGCTGGCGCTCAAGCATGCCGGGCTCGAGTTCGAAGAGCTGGTCGTGCCGATGTTCGACGAGAATTGGGAGAAGCGCCGCGAGGGCGACGAGTTCGCCCCTTCGCTCGGCAAGGTGCCGATCCTGTGGGACGGCGATACGGTCATCTGGGACAGTTTGGCGATCGTCGAATATTGCGCCGACCGGGTCGGGCGCGAGCGCTTCTGGCCCGAGGATGAGGCGGCACGCGCCATGGCGCGCTCGATGGCCGCGGAAATGCATTCGGGCTTTGCCGCGCTACGCCGCGAGCTGCCGTTCA
>DASWTR010000086.1:0-1506 GCA_036402035.1 Sphingomicrobium sp. | reverse complement strand
CTTGCCCGCGGTGTGGCCGAGGATCTCATGGCCATTCTCCAGCTCGACGCGGAACATCGCATTGGGCAGCAGCTCGACCACCCGTCCGCGCATCTCGAGAAGTTCTTCCTTGGCCATTCAAATCCTTGTTCGGCTAAATTGAGTTGGCGGCTCATAGCCGCAGAGCAGGGCAAAGAAAAGCGGGCTAGGCGTCCACCGTCAGGATGGTGGATCCTACCGTCTGTCGCGTTTCCAATGCCCGGTGCGCTTCGGCCGCTTGGGACAGGGGGAAGCGCTGGCCGATGTCGATCTCGACCTTGCCGGTTCGAACCGCGTCGAACAGCGAAGCGGCGGACTGCTCCAGATCGTTGCGGCCGGCGATATAGTCGAACAGCGTTGGCCGAGTAACGAACAACGAGCCCTTCTGTGCCAGCAGACGCGGCGCGAACGGTTCGACCGGGCCGGACGACTGGCCGAAGCTGACCATTAAACCGCGCTTCTGCAGGCAATCGAGCGAACGCAGGAAAGTGTCGGCTCCGACGCTGTCATAAACCACCGGGAGCTTGCGGCCTTCGGTCAGCCGATCGACTTCGGCTACAAAATCGTCGCGTGTGTAGACGATCGGATGATGGCAGCCATGCGCTCGGGCGAGCTCGGCTTTCTCGTCGCTCGAAACGGTGCCGATCACCGTCGCGCCCAGCGCCGAAGCCCATTGGCAGAGGATTAGGCCGACTCCACCGGCGGCGGCGTGGATCAGGATCGTACCTCCGGCCTTCAGGGGGCGAACCGACCGGATCAGCATGTCGACCGTCATGCCCTGCAGCATCACAGCCGCGGCCTGCTCCTCGCTGATATCGTCGGGCAACTTGACCAGGCGATCGGCGGCAATCAGCCGGACTTCGGCATAGCCGCCGATCGGACCGGCATAGGCGACGCGGTCGCCAGGCTTCAGGTCCTCAACGTCCGGTCCGACACTTTCGACGATTCCCGCGCCCTCGACGCCGGGTGTGAATGGCAGGGGCTGATCATATTGTCCGCTGCGGTGATAGACGTCGATGAAGTTGAGGCCGACCGCGGTCTGCCGCAGCCGCACCTGATCGGGTCCCGGATCGCCGACCGCCACTTCTTCCCAGGCTAGCACCTCGGGACCTCCGGGCTGATGAACCTGGACTGCGTGCGACATTTGGGGAGCTCCTTCTGGATTGACCCGAAATGGGAGTGGTCGCGGGCAAAGAAAAGCCCCGCCCGGCAGCTGCCAGGCGGGGCCTTCTATTAGCAAGAGCGAGCGGCTAATCCGCGCCGCCCGCCAACGCCGCCAGCAGCAACAGGGCGACGATGTTGGTGATCTTGATCATCGGGTTGACCGCCGGGCCGGCCGTATCCTTGTACGGGTCGCCCACCGTGTCGCCGGTGACCGCGGCCTTGTGGGCTTCGCTGCCCTTGCCGCCGTAATTGCCGTCCTCGATATATTTCTTGGCATTGTCCCAGGCGCCGCCGCCCGACGTCATCGAGATGGCGACAAACAGG
>DASWTR010000085.1:0-5922 GCA_036402035.1 Sphingomicrobium sp. | reverse complement strand
GTGCCATAGGCCAGCGCCTGCTGGGTGTGGAACGTGCCGGTGTCGCCGGTCATCCCCTGGGTGATGACCTTGGTGTTCTTGTTGACGAGAATGCTCATCCGTTTCCCTTTGTCCCGTCATCCCAGCGAAGGCTGGGATCTCCTTTCTTCCCTGAGACCCCAGCTTCCGCTGGGGTGACGATTAGTTATTCAGGCTCGGCTCAATACCTTTACACGCCACCAGCAGCTCCTTCACCGCGTCGACGCTGACCTGGAAATTCTGCTTGGCTTCGTCGTCGAGGGCGATCTCGATCACTTCCTCGGCGCCGTTCGCGCCGATCACGGTGGGAACACCGACGTAGAGGCCGTCGAGGCCATATTTGCCCTCGACATAGACGGCGCAGGGCAGGATGCGCTTCTGGTCGCCGAGATAGGCTTCGGCCATCGCGATCGCGCTCGTGGCCGGGGCGTAATAGGCGCTGCCGGTCTTCAAGAGCGCGACGATCTCGCCGCCGCCGCCGCGAGTGCGCTTGACGATTTCGTCGATCTTTTCCTTCGACGAGCGGCCCATCTTGACCAAATCGTCGACGGGGATTCCGCTGACGGTGGTGTAGCTGGTGACCGGGACCATCGTGTCGCCATGGCCGCCAAGCACGAACGCATTCACGTCCTTGACCGAGACGCCGAACTCCCACGCCAGGAAGGTGGCGAAGCGCGCGCTGTCGAGAACGCCTGCCATGCCGACCACCTTGTTGTGCGGCAGGCCGGAGAACTCGCGCAGCGCCCAGACCATCGCGTCCAGCGGGTTGGTGATGCAGATGACAAATGCGTCCGGGCAATGCTGCTTGATGCCCTCGCCCACCTGCTTCATCACGCCGAGGTTGATGCCGAGCAGGTCGTCGCGGCTCATGCCCGGCTTGCGCGGCACGCCGGCCGTGACGATCACCACGTCGGCGCCGGCGATGTCGGCATAATCGTTGGTGCCCTTGATGTTCGCGTCGAAGCCCTCGATCGGGCCGCACTGCGACAGGTCGAGCGCCTTGCCCTGGGGCACGCCCTCGGCGATGTCGAACAGGACGATGTCGCCCATTTCCTTCTTCGCCGCGAGGTGGGCGAGCGTGCCGCCGATCATTCCCGCGCCGATCAGCGCAATCTTCTTGCGAGCCATTGAGGTTCCGGTCCCCTTGATGAGCGTGTGAAACCAGGGCCGTGGGAAGCGGCCCCAGAATTTGCGCGGGCTCTAGACCGGGAGTCGGTTCGGGGCAACCGCCCTTACGCTCCTCCCTATGCGAAGCATGGGGAGGTGGCAGCCCACAGGGCTGACGGAGGGGTCTAAACCGGCGTTGATTGACCCCTCCACCGCTCTTCGAGCGGTCCCCCTCCCCACCGCTGCGCGGCAGGGAGGAGTGAGCTTGCCTATTTCCCTTCGAACAGGCTGAGGATGTTGCCGTCCGGGTCCTTGAACCAGGCGGTCTTCATCCCTTCGCCTTCGTAAATATCGCCGTTGGGCGTCAGGCCCTCCATGTCGTAATGCTCGAAGAAGACGCCCTTCTCCTTGAGCTCCCGGCATTCCGCCTCAATGTCATCGACGTCGAAGGTCAGCGCCGTGGCCTTGTTGGTACCGGCGAATTCGGATTTGTAGACGGTGATCGGCGTGCGGCCGCTCTGGACGGTCAGCACCTCGCCGCCCATCTCCTCCTTTGCCTCGAGACCCAGCGTTTCCTCGTAGAATCGGCGTGCCCGATCGAGATCCTTCACCGCGATCATCGGCATTGCGTCGGCTTTGCCGAGCATGGTTCTTCTCCTCCTTTGGCGGGACAGGAAAAACGGTTGGACTACGCTCCGCGTTCCGGACTTCGCCATGGTTAACGGGCGTGTCATGGACCGTTCAGGCCGCTTCATGCATTGTACCGCCCATGAAACATATCCTCATCATCGCGGGCGTCGCGGCGCTCGCCACAACCGCTCCGGCCTATGCCAAGCCGGACCATGCCAAAGGCCACAAGGGCCACGTCGTTAAGGGTCATGGCGCCAAGGGCCATGTCGGCCATGGCATCGGCGGGTGCCCGCCGGGCCTGGCCAAGAAGAACAACGGCTGCCTACCGCCGGGTCAGGCCAAGAAACTGTACAACGTCGGTCAACGCTGGCCGGGCAATTACGGTCATATGTGGAGCTACAACCAGATCCCCTATGACCTGCGCACTCGCTACGATTTCGACGACGACTATCGCTATTATTACGGCGACGGCTATCTCTACCAGGTCGACCCCGCGACGATGCTGATCTCCCGCGTCGTCAGCGCGATTCTGCGGTAAACGTATTCTCCTCCCTATCGCGCAGCGATGGGGAGGGGGACCGTCACCGCGGAAGCGGTGATGGTGGAGGGGTCTGGCACAGCTGATAAATCGCGTTTGCGACCTCGTCGGGATCGCGCAGCACATCGCTGGCCGCTATCCGAATGACGGTAATGCCGCGCGCCTCTAGCCAGCCTTGACGTTCGAGGTCGCGCTCGGCTCGGGCGGCGAAATCATGTTGTTGCCCGTCAATCTCGAAAACATGTCTTATGGCGGCACAATAGAAGTCAGCCACATATGGCCCAATGGGGTGCTGCCGTCGGATGCGCGGCCGGACGCTTCTCAGCCGTGCCCAAAGCAGAACTTCAGGCGGTGAAAGTTGTCGCCTTAATTTCCTTGCCGAGCGGTAAGCGTTGTTTGTCGGCATGACCCCTCCACCACTCAGCTTTGCTGAGCGGTCCCCCTCCCCGCCGCTTCGCAGCAGGGAGAAGCAATACTTACCGCCCCGCCAACTGCTTCAGCACCATCTCCCAGAACAACACATTATCGTAGACCGCGCGGACCGGCATGCGTTCGTCGAGGCCGTGGGCGCGCTCGTCCTCGGGCGAGATGACCCAGCTGCCGTCCATGCCGTAAACCGGCATCCCCGCCTCGCGGAAGAAGGCGCCATCGGTCGCCCCGGCCGACATATAGGGCGCGACCGGAACACCCTTGCCGTTGAGCGCGGTCACCGCATCCTGATAGGCCTTGGTGATATCGGCGCGCTGCGGCGAGACCGGTGTCGGCCGGCCCTCGTAATTGGGATCCTTGGTCACCTCGACCCCGGCGCCGACGATGCTCTTGAGCTCCGCCTGAATGGCGTCGGGATGGACGCCGGGCATGATCCGGCAATTGACCGTCGCCCGCGCCATTTGCGGCAGCGCGTTGTCGGCGTGGCCGGCGTTCAACATGGTGGAGATGCAGCGGGTCCGGGTCAGGCCGGTTTCAAGCTCATTGGCCTCGATCGCGTCCGCCGCCGCGCCGTCGTTCTCGTTGGCCAGCCAGGCGCGGATCGCTTTGCCCAACGCGCTGTCGCCTTCCTGGAGGGCGCGTAGCGCGAAATAGCCGCGCGTGGTTTCGTTGAGCATCGGCTGGAAGCGGTGGGCCTCAAGTTTCTTGAGCGCGCCCGCCAACTCGTAGATTGCATTGTCGGCGCGCGGCCGGCTGCTGTGGCCGCCCTTGTTGCGCACGGTGAAGTGGAATGTCTGGAAGGTCTTTTCGGCGGTCTGCAGGGCGAAGCCCATCGGTGCTCCGCTGGCCAGGAAAGCCCCGCCGCCGCCGTCCGAGTTGAGCGCATATTCCGCGTCGGTCATCGCTTTCCACTCGGTCGCGCCGAGCCGCGCGCCGCGGCCGCCGGTTTCCTCTTCGCCGGTGAAGAACAGGATGAGGTCGCGGCTGGGCTTCCACCCGGCCTGCCTCAGCTTCAAGAACGACATCACCAGGCCGGTCATCCCCGCCTTGTTGTCGTAGCTGCCGCGCCCGTAGAAATAGCCGTCGCGTTCGATGAACTCGAACGGGTCCTGTTTCCAATCCTCGCGCTTGGCCTCGACCACATCCATATGTGCCATCAGCAGGATCGGCTTGGCCGTCGGCTTGTCCGCCCGCCAGCGTGCGATCAGCGCGACTGTCTTGTCGCCGGGCACACCGTCATACGGCACAATCTTGATATCCTGTTCCGCGAACCCCGCGTTGCGCAGCTCGTCGGCGATCAGGTCGGCCTGAAGCGGCATCTGGCCGCGCCCGGCGACCGTGGGGATCTCAACCGATTTTTCGTAGAAGGCGCGGGTTTTGGCCTGCCACTGCGCATCAAGCTTGGACGGCTGGGTGACTATGCTGGGCGGCGACTGGGCCAGGGCCGCGGTTGACAGGGCGAGCAACGAAGCGGCGAGCAACGGACGCATGATATTCCCCTCCGGATGGATCGGAAGGAAAGCTAAGACGGGCGAACGGCCTCGGCAAGCGGGACATCCGCACCCAGCGCGATGAGATGAGCGTCGCACAGCTCGACCTTCTGCTCACCGCGGAGAAAGCCTTGGGCGAGAATGGCCTGGACCGTTTCACGATATGTCGACGAACCGTCCAGCGCGGCGATGGCGTCGTGCGACGCCCAAAGGGTGATCACCTGGCACCTGCTGTTATCGCGAAGCATCAATACGCCGCCAAACCCTGGCTGCTGGCGAAACATCGGCAGCGAGACCTCGCGCGCGAACCGCTCATATTCGTCGGCGCGAGCGGGAGCGACTTCCGTGTGCCAAATCCTTGCGATCATCCTTGAGTGTCTCCCTCCCGTTCCTGCATCCCATGGCCCTCGCCGAGATAGTCAGCACTTTGCATTTCCTCGAGACGGCTGACGGTGCGGTCGAACTCGAACCGGCCGTCACCGGAGGGATAGAGGCCGGCCGGTTCGGCATCCGCTGCCGCGAGCAGTTTCACGCGATGTTCGTAGAGCGCATCGACCAACGTCACGAACCGCGACGCCTCGTTGCGCATCTCGCGGGTCAGGACCGGGATGCCGACGATGATCACCGTGTGGAACCGCCGGGCGATGGCGAGATAGTCGGCCGCACCGCGCGGCTCGCCGCACAGCCGCCTGAACGAGAAGACGGCGACGCCCTTCAGGCTCTTCGGGACATGCAGCGTCCGGCCGCCCCCGACATCCAATTCCTCGGCGGGGACTTTCGCGCGATCCTCGACCGGATAGTCGGTCAGGCGGAAGAAGGCCTCGCTGAGCTTGGCGGTCGCTTCCGGCCCGTTGGGCACCAGCCATGTTTCCAGCCCGCGCATCCGGTCGAGCCGATAGTCGGTCGGGCCGTTGAGCGGCAGCACCTCCATCCGCGTCTCGATCAGCTCGATGAAGGGGAGGAACAGCTCGCGGTTGAGCCCATCCTTGTAGAGGTCGCGCGGCGGGCGGTTGGAGGTGGTGACGATCGCCACGCCCTCGTCGATTATCGCCGTGAACAGCCGCGACATGATCATCGCGTCGGCCGCGTTGGTGACCATCATCTCATCGAACGCGAGGAACTTAACTTCTCCCGCGACATCCTCCGCGACGCGGATCACGGGGTCGCCCTCCTCGCTTTTGCGCGCCTCGCGAAGGCGCTCGTGCACCTCCAGCATGAAGGCATGAAAGTGGGTCCGGCGCTTGGGGCTGACGTCGATATGGTCGAACGCCAGGTCCATCAGCATCGACTTGCCGCGCCCGACACCGCCCCACAGATAGACGCCGCAAGGCTGTTCCTGCTTGCCGAGCAGGCGCCGGAAGAATCCGCGCTGATCGCGCGCCTTCGCCGCGAACCGGTCGAGCGCCTCCACCGCCTTGGCCTGGTCACTGTCCGGCTTCAACTCGCCCGCCGCGACCAGCGCGGCATAGGCCTTACCGACGGGCCCCATGGTGTTCCATGGCGGGCGCATTGGGCCGGGTCACGCGCTTCAGCGTGCCGGTGAAGGCGTAGCAGATTTCGCCGTCCTGCTCGCAATGGCCCTCGAAGAACACCAGCCCTCCCCTGGTCTGCTTGAGCAGCCGGACATGGGCCTCGAGCGGAACGCCGACCTTGCCTCGCGCCACGAAGCGCGTGTGGCAGTCGAGCGTCACATAATGACCTTCCGCCATC
>DASWTR010000084.1:0-2344 GCA_036402035.1 Sphingomicrobium sp. | reverse complement strand
GAATCGCATGACCCTGATCTTCGCCGCCCTGCTGGCGGCCGCCGGCCAGGCCGAAGCCAAGTCGGCCCTGCCCTACCCCAAGACCAGCCTGATCCACTGCGCGGTGGCCGACACGGTCGACAGCCTGACCTGCCGAGCGGTGGAGGCCAACAAGCGGGGTCGTTTCGATGAAGGCGCGAACCTGTTCGAGCAGTTAGCGGGGAAGCTGGCTCCTGCCGATCCGGCGCGGGCTCGAGCCCATGCGGCCGCCGGGAATTTATGGCTCGCCGCCGGCCAGCACGCCAAGGCGGCGACTGCGCTCGACAAGGCGCTGACGGGCAACCTCCTGCAAGCTGAGCAGCAGGGCCTCGCCCTCCTCGACCGAGCCCGCGTGGCCGAGGCGCAGGGCGATCTCAAGACTGCTCGCGCCAAGGTGACCGAAGCGGCGAAAACGATCAGCCAGGACCCCTATCTCTGGTATTTCTCAGCCGCACTGAGCTTGCGCGAGGAGAATATCCCGGCGGCCAAGTCGGCGATCAACCGCGCGCTGGCAATGGCCCCGGACTCGGCCGAAGTGCTGTTCGAGGCGGGTCATATCGCCCAGGCCGCGGGCGAGACGGCCCAGGCCCGCGATTATTGGACCAAGGCGATCGCCGCCGAACCCAGCGGCCCGACCGGCAAGGCGGCGCGGGAAGCGCTGGCCATGACCGACGCCCCGCTCACCGTCACCAACCAGGTCGCGACGCGGCCCGACGGCGACGGCGAGGGAGGCACGCCAAAGGGGAACTAGCCTCCGTCGATGTCATAGTCGATCGTGGTTACGACGCGGACCTTCTGAAACGGCGTGCTGCCGCCCGAAGAGCCGCAATCCTCGCAATCCTCGCCGTCGCGCGCACCGACCGAGAAATAGCCCTGGCTCGCCGATTTCAGCTGACCGACCGAAGTGCCGCTATCGCGGGCGAACTGCTCGGCGCTGCGCCGCGCATTCTTGGTGGCCTCGGCAATCATCTCCGGCTTGAGCTCATTGAGCCTGGTGAACGTATAGCTGATGCTGGTGCCGGACAGCTCGACGCCGGCACGGAGCAACTCGGCCTGGGCGGAATATGCTGCGCGAGCGCGCATCACATCGCCGGTCCTCAGCTGGATCGAGCGGCGAACGGTCACCTCTTCCGGACCCACCGGATTGCCGTCGCGATCCGTCGGCTGGTTGCGGCTGAGCGAAACATCGCTGTCGGCGATGTCGCCGGGCCGGAATCCAGCGCGCTGCAAGAAAGCGCGTACCGACCGAGCTTGCTGATCGACCGACTGCTGAACGGTGCCGAGGTCCGTGCCTTCGTGCGCGAAGGAAATCGACCAGGTTGCAAGATCGGCCGTGACGTTGCGTTCGGACACGCCGCGCACCGTAACGCTCCTTTGCTCGGCCAACTTATAGCGCCTGAAGCCGTCGCCCAGTGCATATCCGCTGGTGGTCAAACCCACGGCAAAGATTGCCACCGCACCCAGAAGAACGGCGCGGTCACCTTGAAATCGCTCTAACATGGAACGACTCTCTCGGTTCGTCGTCACTTAAGGACGGCCACCGGCACCATTGCCGGTCACGGACCGTCGACGAACCGTGCATATATAGCGATGAATTGAGCGAGGTCGAAGTGAAATTTCTCCATTCGATGCTGCGGGTGTCCGATCCCGACGCCACTGTTGCATTCTTTCAACTGCTTGGCCTCGAGGAGCGGCGGCGAATGGAGGTGCCCGAGGGCAAGTTCACGCTGATCTTCCTCGGTGTGCCGGGCGACGAAGCCGGCGGCGAGATCGAATTGACCCACAATTGGGACGAGGCTGGCTATGACGGCGGCCGCAATTTCGGCCACCTCGCCTTTCGGGTCGACGACATCTACGCCACCTGCAAGACGCTGATGGACCATGGCATCACCATCAACCGGCCGCCGCGCGACGGCCATATGGCGTTCGTGAAAACGCCCGACGGCATTTCGATCGAACTGCTGCAGAATGGACATCTGGAGCCGGCCGAGCCCTGGGCGTCGATGCCGAACACAGGCAGCTGGTGACCAGCTGGCCCGACGGGCGCTTCCTGGAGCTGGTCGGGTGCGAACATCCGATCATCCAGGCGCCGATGGCCAATGGCGGCGGAGTGGAACTGGCAGTAGCCACGCTCAAGGGCGGCGCGCTGGGTTCGCTGCCGTGCGGTATGCTAACCGCCGACCAGATCCGGGAACAGGTCGCCGAGGTGCGGAGCCGGGCCGGCGGTCCGATTAACCTCAACTTCCTCTGCCACCGGATGCCGGATCAGGCTGACGACTCCGCCTGGCGAGCTCTGCTCCAACCCTATTATGACGGGCTGGGCGTG
>DASWTR010000083.1:0-3975 GCA_036402035.1 Sphingomicrobium sp. | reverse complement strand
TGGCAGCGCGACAGCAGCGCGGCGTTGAGCTCGAAGCTTGGATTCTCGGTCGTCGCGCCAACCAGCGTGATGGTGCCGTCCTCGACGGAAGGCAGGACGCCGGCCTGCTGCGACCGATTGAACCGATGGATCTCGTCTACGAACAATAGGGTGCGTTGGCCCGCCTTGGCCGCGACCCTGGCCTCGGCGAAGATCTTCTTGAGGTCGGCCACGCCCGAGAACACGGCCGACAGCGCGACGAACCGCAGCCCGACTGCATCGGCCAGCAGCCGGGCAATGCTCGTCTTGCCGGTCCCCGGCGGCCCCCACAGGATCATCGAGGAAAGCTTGCCCGCCGCGACCATCCGGCCAATCGCGCCTTCTGGGCCCGTCAAATGCTCCTGCCCGACCACCTCCTCGAGCGAGGTGGGCCGGAGGCGATCGGCCAGCGGCGCATGCGGCGACACTTCCTCGGGAGGCGCACTCGGCGGCACTTCGTTGGCGAACAGGTCGGCCATCGACCGAAGCAATAGGCCCGTCCGCAGAAAGTTGCATCTGCTCTTGAACGTGATGCATCTAAGATATATCTTAGAACTATCGACAGGAGAGCAAGATGCATTTTCACTCTGACTGCGGAGAGCATGGACGGCGCTGGCGCCATGCCGGCGGGCGCGGCGGTTCCTTCCGCTTCGGCCCGTTCGATTTCGATTTCGACTTCGAAAATGGCGCCGGTCGCGGCGGTTGGGGCGGACGGCGCGGGCGCGAGCGCAAGCGGATGTTCGGCGGCGGCGAGTTGCGCCTCGTGCTGCTCAAGCTGATCGCCGATCAGGCCCGTCACGGCTATGAGCTGATCAAGGCGATCGAGGAGCTGACCGGCGGCGAGTATGCGCCAAGCCCCGGCATCGTCTATCCGACGCTGACCATGCTCGAGGACATGGGCCTGATCGCCGAGGCCAAGTCTGCCGACACCAAGAAGGTGTTCGAAGCAACGGACGAGGGCCGCGCGCACCTCGAGGAAAATTCAGCCGAGGTCGAAGAGCTGATCGAACGGCTCGAGGGCCATGGCCATCACCGCCGCCGCGGGCAGCGGCCCGAGATCGGCCGGGCCATCGGCAATCTGATGACCGCGCTCCGCAACCGCATCGCTCACGATGGCTGGAACGAGCAGCTGCTCGACGAGGTGGTCGACATCCTCGACGAGGCCGCCCAGCGGATCGAGCGGGTCAGAGACGCGAAGGGAACAGACGGTTGATCCGGCGCCGCCGCTCGATGACGCGTTCATAGACGTGCATCACGGCGGCGTTGATTTCGTCCCAGTCCATTGTCTTGGCGAACTCAAGGCCCGCAGCGCCATGCCGGGCGCGCAGGGCAGGGTCGCGCTGATAATCGGCCAGCTCGGCGGCCATCGCCTCGATGTCGCCAGGCTCGGCCAGGCGGCCGGTGACGCCGTCCTTGACCAGACTGTTGGTGCCTGACGCAGCGGCGGCCATCACCGGCAAGCCGCAGGCCATCGCCTCCAGCGTCACATTGCCGAAGGTCTCGGTGATCGAAGGATTGAGGAATACGTCGGTCGAGGCGAGGGCAGTCGCCAGCGCTTCGCCGGTCAGCTGCCCGGTGAAGATGGCGTCAGGCAGACGCTCTTCGAAATAGCCGCGCGCCGGCCCGTCGCCGATCGCCACGACCCTCAGTGGCACCTCCATCGCCCGCGCCGCATCGATCGCGTCGGCGAAAACGTCGAGGCCCTTCTCCAGCACCAGTCGGCCGAGGAAGCAGACCGCCATCTCGTCGTCGCCAATGCCGTGGGACCGCCGCCAGTCGAGGTTGCGGCGCTCAGGGTTGAACTGGCCGCGGTCGACGCCCCGGGACCAGATCGAGATATGCTTGTTCATGCGCTGGGCGCGGAGGATCGCGGCGGTCGACTCGGCCGGCGCCATGATCGCGTCGCATCGGTTGTAAAGCCGGCGCAAAATGTCGCGCACCAGCGGCTCGAACCAGTCGAGATGATAATATTGGAGATAGGTCTCGAACCGCGTGTGCACCGATGCCACTGCGGGAATCTTGCGCCGCCGCGCCCAGGTGACCGCTCGGTGAGCGACGATGTCGGGGCTGGCGATGTGGACGATGTTCGGTTCGAATTCGGCGAGATCGCGCCGTACCGCGCCGGGCAAGCGATAGGGAATCCGATATTCCTCGCGCCCGGGCACCTTGAACGCCGGCACTCCAACCAGGTCGCCGGTAGCGGGAAAGGCGGGGCGCTTGACCACCGGCGAATAGACCCGGACATGCGCCCCCTGCCTCAGCAGATAGCCGACCAGCCGGTTCAGCGCCTGGTTCGCGCCGTCGCGGACATAGTTGTAATTGCCCGAGAAGAGGGCGATGCGGAGCTCTTCGGGCTTCATTGCCACCGGCCTTAGCGGGTGGCCGGGGGCCGCGGCAACCGCTGGAGGCGCCGATCACTATCAAGCGTTCGATGGCGCCGGTCGGATCCCAAGACGCGCGGCTGCTAATCCTCGGCAGCCTGCCGGGGGAAGCGTCTCTCCAGGCCCAGCGCTACTACGCCCACCCGCAGAACCAGTTCTGGCGATTGCTGGGGGCGGCGATCGACGAGGATCTTGCCGGCATGGAATATGGGGATCGGCTGAAGCGGCTGGCGCAGCGCCACATTGCCTTGTGGGACGTGGTGGCGGAAGCGCGGCGGCAGGGCAGCCTCGACGGTGCGATCCGCGAAGCGCGGGCGAACCCACTTGCCGACTATGTCGCGACCCATCCCAGGCTGGAGGCGGTTGCCTTCAACGGGCAGACCGCGGCGCGGCTGGGCCGGCTGGCGCTGGTCGGCTTCGATGGCTTGGCGCTGGTTGACCTGCCATCCTCCAGCCCGGCCTACACGCTGCCGTTGGCATGGAAGCTGGAGCGCTGGGCCGAGCTTGGCCCGCTTGCAAGCGAGTGAGAAGCTGCCACATTAAAGGCCATGAACGACACCATCGATGAAGATGAAGACCGGCAGCTGACCATCGTCGACGAGGCGCTGGTCGCCGGCAATATCGCCAATACCAACGGCCTGTTGGTGATCTTGGCCCGGCTAGTGGCCAAGGGCGTGTTCGACGCGGATGACCTGCACGCCTTCTCCGACAGCTATTCCAAGCCGCTCGATCATGAGAATATGCGGGAGAATGAGCTGATCAGCCAGATGCAGGACCAGATGGAGGCGACGCTGGCGCAGCTAATGCACTTCCTGGCCGACAAGGGCGCGTCAGACGACTGATTGTCAAAGTGGTGACCCCTACGGGACTCGAACCCGTGTTTTCGCCGTGAGAGGGCGACGTCCTAGACCGCTAGACGAAGGGGCCATGCCATGCGGCAAGGGCGCGCATATGGTGGCTCTTTTCGCGCTAGTCAATCAGGCGATGCGGCTTTCCTGAACGGTTTCGGCCTCCTCGAGGAACATGAGGCAATCGCGGGCAATCCTCGAGCTCGCCTGGCCATCGCCGAAGGGCATCGCGGGGCGCGTCATCGACCGCAATAATCGCCGGTCGCGGCGAAGCCGCTCGACGGCGGCGATGATCCGTTCGGCGTCCGTTCCGACCAGCTCCGTCGTGCCGGTCGCCAGGCCTTCGGGCCGCTCGGTCTTGTCGCGCAGGACCAGCAGCGGCACGCCGAGCGCCGGCGCCTCCTCCTGCATGCCGCCCGAATCGGTCAGCACCAGGTCGGCCACGCGCATCGCCGCGATGGTCGCGGCATGCGACAGGGGCGGCACCAGCCGCACGCCGCTCGCCCCGGCCAGCAGCGCGGTCAGCCGCTCGGTCACCCGGGGGTTGGGCGGCAGGATCACGTCCGCCTGCACCCGGCGCCCGCATAGCTGGCGCAGCGCGGCGGCCAGCCGGTCGAGCCCGGCACCCCAATTCTCCCGCCGGTGACAGGTCACCAGCAGGCGGAAGGCGCCGCCCGTCCACCAGCGGCGCCTGGGCTGCGCCGGCAAGGGTCCGGCGACCGCGGCGA
>DASWTR010000082.1:0-2973 GCA_036402035.1 Sphingomicrobium sp. | reverse complement strand
CAAGACCTCGCTGCTCAAGCTGCTCTACCTCGCGCAGCGGCCGACGCGGGGCCGGATGACCCTGTTCGGCGAGGAGCTGAGCCATGCCCCGCGGGAGGCGATGCCGGACTTTCGCCGCCGCATCGGCGTGGTGTTCCAGGATTTCCGGCTGATCCGTCACCTGTCCGCGTTCGACAATGTCGCCCTTCCGCTCCGCATCGGCGGCCGCAGTGAAGAAGAGGTGGAAGGGCCGGTGCGCGAGATGCTGGCTTGGGTTGGGCTGGCCGATCGCGCCAGCGCCCGACCGCCGACCCTATCCGGCGGAGAGCAGCAGCGGGTGGCGATCGCCCGCGCCGTGATCGCCCGCCCCGAGCTGATCATTGCCGACGAGCCGACCGGCAACGTCGATGCCGCCATGGCCGAGCGGATCCTCCATTTGCTGACGGCGATGAACCGGCTGGGCACCACCGTTATCGTCGCCACCCATGATGTTGGCCTGATCGCCGCGACGCCGGGCGCGCAGCTGATCCGGCTCGAGAAGGGGGCGCTGGTCGATCCGACCGGCGCGCTGAGACATCCGCCGGGCCAGCATGGAGCAAAGCCGTGAGCCCGCTGTTCGCGACCGACGCGGAAAAACGCCTGATCCCGTCGAGCGGGGTGCGCGGCCCGGTTCCGATCCTGATCGCAATCATGACCTTCGTCATGGTGATCGTGGCGGCCGCCGGGCTCGCCCTGGCCAACACCGCGTCGGTGGTGAAGGCAGGCATCGAGCACCGTTATTCGATCCAGATCAGTGACGGTGCGGCCAAAGCCGCCCCGGCGATCGCCGCCGCTCGCGCCCAACCGGGAGTGACGCGCATCGAGCAAGTTGCACCGGAAGATTTGCGCCGCACGCTGGAGCGGTGGCTGGGTCCCGCCGGCGACGAAGCCGATCTGCCGCTGCCAGCGATCATCGATGTCGATCTGGCTGCCGGTGCCGACGCCGATGCGATTGGTCGGTCGATCGAGCGCGCCGTGCCGGGGGCGCGGTTCGTTGCCCATCGCTCCAGCCTTGAGCCTTTGCTCGAGGCGCTGCGGGGCCTGACCCTGCTTACGCTGGCGCTGGTGCTGCTGATCGCGCTGGCCAGCGCCGCCGCCATCGTCCTCGCCGCGCGCGGCGCGCTCGACACCCATCGCGGCACGATCGAGGTGATGCACGGCATCGGCGCCACCGACGATCAGGTGGCGCGGCTGTTCATCCGCCAGATCGCGGTCGATGCCCTGCTCGGAGGCGTGGTCGGCGCGGCGATTGCCGGCCTGGTCATCGCACTGATCCTCGGCGGGGCCGGCACCGCGACGATGCTCGCCGGCCGGCCGCCGATCGGCTGGGGCGATGCGCTGTGGCTGCTGATGCTGCCGCTCGCTATCGCGCTGCTCGCGACGCAGGTTGCCAGGGGCGCACTGCTCAAGGCATTGCGCGAGCGCCTATGATCGCCCGCGTAATAGCCTTCATTGCCATCCTCTACGGCCTGGGTTTCGCCCTGTTCGCAGTGACGCTGGGCGAGCCGGCCGGGCCCGATACGCCCAAAGTCGATGCAGTCATCGCCATCACCGGAGCGGGCGGGCGGATCGAGCATGGGGTAACGCTGCTCGCCGAAGGCAAGGCGAAGCGGCTGCTGATCGCCGGGGCCGACCCGTCGGTGCGCAAAGCGGATCTGGTGGAACGGCTGCGCGCTCCCGAGCCGCTGTTCGACTGCTGCATCGATCTCGGCTCGGAATCGGTCGACACGAGGTCGAACGCGGAAGAGGCCAAGCGCTGGCTCGAGCGCCGCCGCTACAAGAGCATACGCCTGGTCACCAGCGACTGGCACATGCGGCGCGCCCGGTACGAGTTCAATCGGCAGCTCGACCGTGACATCGAAATCGTCCCCGACGCAGTCGAGACCGAGCCCAACTTCATGACCCTGTTCGCCGAGTATAACAAATATCTGCTTCGCCGGCTCAGCGTCTGGCTCGACATCTGATGGATGCCGTCCGCTCAGCTCTGTTCGCGCTGCTCTTCTATCCGGGCACGTTGCTCTATGTGCTGACCGTCATCGCCATATCCCCGTTCGGGGATGCGCCGGTGCAGGCGGTGGTCCATGCCTGGTCGCGATTCCATTATTGGCTGGTGCGCAATGTGCTTGGCATCCGCATCGAGTGGGACGGCGCGATCCCCGATGGGCCGTATCTGATCGCGGTCAAGCACCAGTCGATGATGGAGGCGGTCGACACGCTTCACTTCGCCGACACGCCGGTCGTGGTGATGAAGCGCGAGCTGACCACCATTCCCCTGTTCGGCTGGGTAACCCGCCGCTACGGCGTGATCGGCGTCGACCGCGATGCTGGCGCAAGCGCGCTCCGGGTGATGATGGCCGAAGCCAAGGCGGCCGTCGCCGGTGGCCGGCCCGTCATCATTTTCCCGGAAGGAACGCGCGTTCCCTACGGCGCGTCACCGCCGCTCCGGCCGGGCTTCGCAGGCCTGTATCGGGCGATCGGGCTGCCGGTGGTGCCGGTCGCGCATGATGTGGGCAGGCTGTGGGGCAAAGGCTTTATCAAGAAGAGCGGCACGGTCCGGTTCAAAGTCGGCGAGACCATCCCGCCCGGCCTCAAGCGCGATGAGGTCGAGGCGCGGGTGCATCGGGCGATCAACGCGCTTACCCCCTGAGCTGCGCGCCCAGCTTTTCGGCGGCCGCCACGATCTTCTTCGACACGTCGCCGATTTCCGGATCGGTGAAGCTCTTGTCGCCCGGCTGCAGCGTAACTTCCACCGCCAGGCTCAGGCCCTGCTCGCCTTCGTAGCGGTCGAACAGCCGGGCTTCGGCGATCACCGCCTTGTCGGCTCCGCGGATCGCGCGAACCAGCGTGTCCGCGGCGAGATCGGCCGGCACCAGGAAGGCGAAGTCGCGCGTCACCGGCTGCAATGCCGGCGGCGTAAAGGCCGGGCGGGCAAGTTCGGTGCTGCGCGGCGCCGGG
>DASWTR010000081.1:0-5400 GCA_036402035.1 Sphingomicrobium sp. | reverse complement strand
TAGCCGTGCTTGGGCACCGTCTCGATGAAGCGCGGAGCCGAAGCATCGTCGCCCAGCCGCTGGCGCAACGTCTTGATGCACTGTGTTAGTGCCTCGTCGGTGACCGGAATGCCGGCCCACACCTCGTCGAGGAACCGGTCCTTGGTGATCAGCCGCCCCTGCTCCCGGACCAGCAGCGCCAGTACATCCAAATAGCGGCTGTTGAGCTCTACTGGCTGGCCGTCCCGCAGGAGCTGCCGCTCGACCGGGTCCAGTTGGAACGGCCCGAAATAATAGCCCCCGGCCGACATTTTTCAGCGAAGCCTCACCAGCTGCTCATGACGCTCATCAATCACGGGGCTCATCATCCAAGCCTCAATCATCGACGGAGACAAGGCAATGGCAAATGCGGAAATCGAAGGCGCGAGGAGCCGCTGGCGCGCTGTCGGCTGGGGGGCGGCGGGACTGACCCTGCTACTGCCGCTGATCGCGATGCAGTTCACGCGCGAGGTCAGTTGGACGGCCGGCGACTTCCTGTTCGCCGCGATGATGTTCGGGCTGGTCGGGCTGACCATCGAGCT
Organism: Sphingomicrobium sp.; assembly: GCA_036402035.1. GTDB lineage: Bacteria > Pseudomonadota > Alphaproteobacteria > Sphingomonadales > Sphingomonadaceae > Sphingomicrobium. The sequence goes on along the minus strand of DASWTR010000081.1, from coordinate 4,840 downwards.
CGCGGTCAGGACTTCGCGCAGCCCATCCTATCGCGGCGGGGTCGGCGCCGCGGTCGCCGCCAGCTTCCTGATCGTCTGGGCGAACGGCGCGGTCGGGATGATTGGCAATGAGGACAATCCCTATAATCTGCTGTTCCTCGGTGTGATCATGGTGGCGCTGCTCGGCTCGGTCCTCGCCCGCTTCCGGGCCAGGGGAATGGCGATAGCGATGGTGACCGCGGCCGCGGCGCAGGTGGCCATCGGCATTGGCGGAATTTCGACGGACATTCGCGGCGGGATCCTGTCGATGCTGTTCGCCGGGCTATGGCTGCTGTCGGCTGCCCTTTTCCGAAACGCCGCGCGCGACGCCTAACGTTTCGGCGGCCTCCGCCATAGCTGCAGCTCACGGATGGCGGCGGGCACTTGGCTGTCCTCCTCGGGCCGCGACAGGACCCGCTCGACCATCCGCCAGCCGCGGCGGACAGTGCCCCTGCGCCAAATGTCGGTAACCCACATCCGGCCCGACCAGTCGTGCCCGTCGATGTTCGCCTTGAGGTCGAGCTGGGTGGCGAACACGATGACCCCGCCGAGGTTGCGGGCGTAGATGTCGCCGAAGCGAAAGGACTCGCAGGTGAAGCTGGTCGTCGCAGCCTGAAGGAAGCTGCTGGCGTCGAGCAGCACCGATGGCTTCGACCCGACCACCATCCGGAACTTGCGCGAGGTCAGCGCCTTCAGCGCCTTGGCATCACCGCTGGCCCACGCCCGCATCCAGCGGTTTTCGAGCGTTTCGATGATGGGGAGGATGTCGGCCATGTCGCAGCCCGGCGTAAAGGCCGCGAGCGAGGATGCAAGAGCGGCCTAAGATCCCGCTACAATCTCGGCCCACTCGGCTTCGCCGATGACGCGGATGCCGAGTTCCTCGGCTTTTTTGAGCTTCGATCCCGCGCCCGGCCCGGCAACGACCAGGTCGGTCTTGGCGCTGACCGAGCCGGCGGCGCGGGCGCCGAGACGCTCGGCCTGGGCCTTGGCCTCGTCGCGGCTCATCGTCTCCAGGCTGCCGGTGAAGACGATCGTCTTGCCGGTCCATTCGGTTTCGCGCGCGCTCGAGACGAAGGCGGCGGGCCGCGCCAACTCCAGCAGCTCCGCCAGTTCCTCGCGGTTGTGCGGCTCGTGGAAGAAGTCGACAATCGCCTCGGCGACGACGCCGCCGACTCCCTCGACGGCGGACAGCTCCGCAACCGCGTTCTCGCTCCGTGCGACCCGCTCCAGCTCTTGGACGGTGCCGAAGCATTTTATTAGATCCTTGGCCGTGACCGAGCCGATGTGGCGGATGCCGAGCCCGAACAGGAAGCGCGCCGGATCGTAGCCGACGCGATTCTGGATGGCGTCGAGCAGATTATCGACCGACTTGGCCTGCCAGCCTTCGCGACCGATCAGCTCGTCGCGATGCTCGTGCAGGCGAAAAATGTCGGCCGGCCCCTTGAGCCAGCCCAGCTCGACAAACTCGACGATGCTTTTCTCCCCGAGGCCGTCGATGTCCATCGCGCCGCGCGACACGAAATGTTTGAGGCGCTCGATCCGCTGCGCCGGACAGATCAGCCCGCCGGTGCAGCGGACGTCGACCTCGCCCTCCTCGGCCACCGCTTCCGAATTGCATTCGGGACATTGGTCGGGGAACGCATAGGGCTCTCGCTTCTCGTCGCGCGTCAAATTCTCGACGACCTGCGGGATGACGTCGCCGGCGCGCTGGATGCGGACCCGGTCGCCGACGCGAAGGCCGAGGCGCGCGATCTCGTCGCGGTTGTGGAGTGTGACGTTGCTGACGATCACCCCGCCTACCCCGACCGGCTTCAGCCGCCCCACCGGGGTCAGCTTGCCGGTACGCCCGACCTGGATGGCGATCGCCTCCAGGGTGGTCTCGGCCTTCTCCGCCGGGAACTTATGGGCGAGGCCCCACCGCGGCGATCGAGACACGATCCCGAGCCGGTCCTGCCAGTCGAGCCGGTCGACCTGATAGACCACGCCGTCGATATCGAACGGCAGGTCGGCGCGGGCATGCTCGATCGCGGCGTAGTGCTTGAGTGCCTGCTCGACGGTGTCGCACCGAATGAGCAGATCGCTGACCGGAAATCCCAGGCTCTTCAGCCGCGCCATCGCTTCGGCCTGCGTTGCGCCAAGCGGCTCGCTCAGCTCGCCCCAACCATGGGCGAGGAAGCAGAGCGGTCGCGCCGCGGTGACGCTGGCATCCTTCTGGCGGAGCGAGCCCGCCGCGGCATTGCGCGGGTTGGCAAAAATCTTGCCGCCAGATGCTTCCTGCCGTTCGTTGAGCGCCGCGAAATCGGCCTTGGACATATAAACCTCGCCGCGCACTTCCAGCACTTCGGGCGCGCCCGATAGCGATTGGGGAATGTCTCGGATCGTCCGCGCGTTGGGCGTAACGTCCTCGCCGACCGTCCCGTCGCCGCGCGTCGCCGCCAGCACCAGTTCGCCCTTCTCATAGCGCAGAGAGCAACTTAGCCCATCGATCTTAGGCTCGGCAGTCAACGCGACCGGCTCATCCGCGGGGAGGCTGAGGAAACGCCGCACGCGCCCCACAAAATCCTCGACCTCTTCAACGCTAAAAGCATTGTCCAGCGACAACATTTGCTTCGCGTGGGCGACCTTCGCTAGCGCTGATGTCGGCGCCGCGCCCAATCGCTTCGAGGGCGAATCTGCGCGAACTAGATGCGGAAACTGCTCCTCAAGCTCGCCGTTCTCACGGACCAGCGCGTCATATTCGGCGTCCGAAATCTCGGGCGCGTCCTGGTCGTGATACAGCTTGTCATGATGCGCGATCAGCCTGGCCAGGCGCATCAGCCGGTTGGCGGCTTCAGCCTCGTTCATTCCATCCCCGCCAGCAGCTCCGCCATCTTCGCCACGCTGTTCATGTTCCGGGCAGTCCCCTGCTTGACCGCGGGCAGCTTCAGCTTGGTCTTGCCGATGCCCTCACCGTAGCTGACATAGATGAGCCGCGGGCCCAGCGCCAAGCGTTCGCCCTGCACGTCGCGGGCCTCGTCCAGCATCACCTGGACTGGCTTTTCATCGATGAAATGCGCCATGACGCGGCTCGGCTTGTCGTCGGGGAAAGGGTTGCGCTTAACGACGTCCGCCATTTCTTCCGCGCTCCGCACAAAAATGGGGACGTGGCGACCGAAATAGTCGTCAATCTTTCGCACGAGCCTTCCGTGCACCTCCTTCTCGCCAAGCTTGCTACTGAACAACAAGTTACCGCTGGCAATGAAGGGGCGGGCATTTTCGAATCCGCAGTCCTCGCCCATTGCCTTCAGCGTTGCATCCGGAAGCTTCCCGGATCCGACCGGCATGACGCCCCGCACCATCGCGACATAAGCGGTCATCGCGCTGCCCCTCAGAAGCTGATTTCGGACGGCGGCGGCTGGCCGTCGAACGCCTGGTCGGCATAGGGACCATTGCGATCCACCCAATGGAGAAAGAGGTGCGCCGACCATTGGTTGGGGTTGGGCGTGGTCCGGCCATGGGCGCGATGAACCCCGCGGTACAGCACCGCGTCCCCAACCTGCATCGGGATCGCGGTGCGCGGCTCGTCGACCGCAAAATCCTCGTCGGCCCGCTCGACCGGCCGCTCGATCGGCCGGCTCGATACCTCCAGCGGCCAAGCGAGTCCGTCGCTATAACCCAGGGTCAGCGAAAGGCTGTGCTCGCACGATGGGCGGTCGCTATGGACGCGGCAGATGTCGCCGGTCCGATAGAGCCGGAAATAGCAATAGGTCGGCAGCAGCGCTGCGCCGGTCAGTGTCTCGACCGTCGGCGTCATCCCCCACAGGAAGGTGGTGAACATCGGATAATGATAGCCGTAGAGCTCGGCCGCCTTCTGCCGCAGCAGCGGGCCTTCCCGCTCCAGCTGGGCCAGGTCGACACCCTGTCTCGCCAGGTCGACTTTCATCCGCGCCAGCAGGGCGTTGCATATCTCGAGCGGCACCAGAGCGGGCAGGTGCGCGTAACCGTCGGAACGATAATCGGCCTTGGCCCGCTCGATCATTGCAGCGTCTCGGCCAGGAAATTCTCGAGGCTCGCCCAGCTGCGCCGCGCCGCCGCCTCATGGTAGAAGACGCCTTCGATCCCGATCTGGTCCGCGCGCGGGTTGGTGAAGCCGTGGCCGACATGGCCATAGCAATGGATCTGCCAGTCCGCGCCCGCCTCGGTTAACTCCTTGCCGAGCGCCACCACATCCTCCGGCGGCACCATCGGATCGTTCCAGCCGTGGAAGGCGACGACTTTGGGCTTGATCGGGACGGGCGGCAGGCCCGGCTGCTTGAACAGACCGTGGAAGCTGGCCGCGCCGCGGAAGTCCGCGCCGGAGCGGGCCAGGTCGAGCGTGCACAGCCCGCCGAAGCAATAGCCGATCACCGCTACCTTGCCGGCATCAACCTCCGCCTGCTCCTTGGCGTGGTCGAGCACCAACACCAGACGGTCGCGAAGCGCCGCCCGGTCGGCGAGCAGCGCGTTCATCGCACCGAACGCCTCTTCGCGATCGACCACCGGGGTGAAGCGCTTGCCGAACAGGTCGGCGACCAGCGCGTTGTAGCCGAGGCCAACCAGACGCTCGGCGAACCCAAGCTCCAGCGGCGAAACGCCCATCACCGTTGGGATGATCAGCACCGTCGGGCGCGCGCTCCCGCTCCCGTCATGGACCAGCACATGCTCGACCGTCTGGCCGCGATAGTCCTGCTTGACACTATGTTGCTCGCTCATGCTGCCTCCAAGACGCCCTCTCCCTCTAGGGGAGAGGGAGGGCCCCAGCCGAAGGCTGGGAGGGTGAGGGGAGATAGCTGGCAATATGCTC
>DASWTR010000080.1:0-1900 GCA_036402035.1 Sphingomicrobium sp. | reverse complement strand
TTCGACCTGGCGGCCGACGACATGCTTCTTCAATGGCACCGTTGGCTCGGTACCGCGATCGGGGTTGGTGCGTTGGGTGTTGGCATTTGGGCCTGGCGCCGCCCGGACTCCAACCGCAGCCCGGCCATGATCATCGCCCTTTCTGTGATCACCGCGGGGATCGTCGTGCAGGGGTGGTTCGGCGGCGCGATGGTGCACGGGATCGACCATCTGAACTGGTGAGGAGCGCATTGATGGACGGCGGTCATGAAGGACATGGCGAAACGACCGCCGGGAGGGTCCGCCACCACTATCTGATGCTGGGCGTCAACCTGCTCGCCAGCCTGGTCATCATGTATGTCGCAATGTTCGCGATGATCTGGAGCTGGGGCGAGTTCATCCAGAACGTCAACTTCCTGTACATGGCGCTGGTGATGTGGGCGCCGATGGCCGCCGTGATGCTGCTTTCCATGCGGCCCATGTATCCCGACAAGAGGCTCAACGGCCTGCTCTACTTGACCTTCGCCGCCCTGTTCATTTTCTCGCTCTTCGGTATCCGCGGCCAGGTGCTGGTTGGCGACGACCAATTCCTTCGATCGATGATCCCGCACCATTCGGGTGCGCTGCTGATGTGCCGCGAGGCATCGATCCAGGATCCCGAGGTCAAGCAGCTCTGCGACCAAATCATTGCTTCGCAGTCCTCCGAGATCGAGCAGATGGAGGCGATCCGACGTCGGCTAAGCAATCATTGAGTGGCGGGCGCCACCCATTCACGAGGAGATTGAAATGAAAATCACACTTCTTCCAATGACCGCGCTGGCGCTGCTCGCCGGCCTTTCCTCATGCGGCGGGACCGAGGAGCCGGCCGACAATGTCGCCGCCGAGAATGAGATGAACGCGGCGATGGCCGACAGCGGCCCGTTCGCCGACGCGGAAATGAAGATGGACCGGGCAATGACTGCCGCGGTCGGCGTCAATGCGGCGGACAGTTGGGTGCGAAAGATGATCGAGCATCACAAAGGCGCGATCGACATGTCGCGTGTCCTCCTCGCGCAAAATGTCACCGGGCATGTCGCCGACATGGCGCGGCAGATGATCGAGAAGCAGACCGCCGAAGTAGCAGCGCTCGAGAAGCTGATCGCGACCGGCAACCCCGATCCGGCGGGCGCCGAACTTTACCAGCCGGCCCAAATGGCGATGCACAATGCCATGATGGGCGCGGCCGGCGCCGACATATCGGACAGCTGGGTCCGCAAGATGCTGGAGCATCACAAGGGTGCGGTGGCGATGTCGGACATTGCACTGGCCAATGGCGCGACGGGTCCGGTCCGTTCGCAAATCGAGAAGACCAAGGCCGACCAGCAGAAGGAGATCGAGCATATCGAGGGGATGCTCTCGGGCCAGCAGGCCGGCAGCGAGCCAGCGGCGGCCGCATCCGCACCGGCGGACGAGGAAAAGGCAGCGGCGGCCAAACCTGCTCCGGCGAAGCCGGCACCGGCGCCAGCAAAGCCGAAGCCCGCCGAGAAAAGCACCGAGCCCAAGGCCCCGGCCTCCGACTGTGCGCCCGAGCACCGAGCGGCAGGCCATTGCTGACCAGGCCGTGACTTGACCCAGTAAAGGTTCGCGGGCCCGCCATTGACTGGAAGCGCGGCGTGCGCTTCGCTGCGGTCCAACGGGCTCGGCGATCGGCGAGCCCGCATTCCGACCAAGCTTAGGATCGCTCAGCCGGCACATGCGTCTTCATATTGCTGCCCGCAAGACCCACAAGTGGCTCGGCCTGTTCATCGGACTCCAGGTCGTGATCTGGTCCTTAAGCGGCCTCTACATGACGGTCGTCCATATCGACACGATCCATGGCGACCACCTGGTCCGGCCAGCGCCGCCGGCGAGCGTTGATGCAGGCGAGCTCGCCGATCCGCTT
>DASWTR010000079.1:0-4277 GCA_036402035.1 Sphingomicrobium sp. | reverse complement strand
GAACGGATTGAAGCCGCCCGATGGTGACTTGGACATTTCGCCACCTCTCCTTCCAGCATCACGATCGATTTAACCCAAAATTAAAGCTCTGTGCTGTTTAAGCCCCTGATCATTCATCCATTTTGGCGCGAATCTTGTGGGGTATTGGACAATGTACCACCGTTTTTCCATCGGATCGCTGAGCGCGATCGCTGCACTAATGCTGCTGGCGGATCCAGCGCATGCGTCGACCCAGGGCAGCCTTGCCCCAACGTCGACTGGATCGGTCACGATCAATGCGTCGGTCCCTGGCCGGGTTCGAATCAGCGGGCTTAGCGACGTCACCTTCTCGAACGTCGATCCGACGGTCGCGGCCACTAGCGCCCAGAATGTCTGTGTGTGGAGCAATACCAGCACGCGGGCCTACAGCATCACGGCGACCGGAAGCGGGGCTGCCAATGCATTCACGCTGGCGAGCGGTGCCCTTCCCGCTGTTCCTTATTCCGTCCAGTGGGCATCGAGCTCGGGCCAGACCAGCGGCACCAGCCTCACCGCGGGAGCGGCGCTTGCCGGCCAGGTCTCGGCCGCGACCAACTCGGATTGTTCGGCCGGCCCCGCGGCCTCGGCCAGTCTGGTGGTCTCGATCGGATCGCCTACGCTGCAGAGCATGACCGCCGGCGTCACCTATAATGGGACGCTGACCCTGGTCGTCGCTCCCGAATAAGCCGGTGAGCGGTGGGGCCGGTGCCATCATTGCTCGGCGCCCGCCCGGAGCGCCGCCATGCGCTCGGGACCAGTGTCGGGACCCGGCGCGCGGCGCTCTTTGTGGCCGTCTGCATTGCCGCGGCGGCAGGCCCATTTCCGGCCGTCGCGCAGAAGGTGCGGGTTACCAATCTCTCCGACGTCGACTTCGGCCTCATCTCCAACCTCCAGGCCGACGCCCGGCGGTCGCAGAGTATCTGCCTATTCAGCAACTCTGGCGGCGGCCGCTACAGCGTTACCGCGAGCGGTTCTGGACCAGGCTCTTCCTTCACACTCAGCAACGGTTCGAGTTCGCTCGCATATGATGTGGAGTGGAGCGATCAGTCGGGCCAGACGAGCGGCACCAGCCTTATCCCAACGGTCGCAGCGACGGGCCGCGTTAGCGCCGCCACGCAGCAGACCTGCAACAGCGGACCGCCGAGCTCGGCGAGCCTCACGATCATCCTCCGATCGTCTGCGCTCAGCCAGGCGAGCGAGGGAAATTACAGCGGATCGCTGACGCTTCTGGTCGCAGCTGAGTGAGGGGCTGGCATGCGCTTCCCGCCCCTGCCCCTGTGCGCCGTTATCGCAATTACGGTTAGCGCCGCGTTCATCAATGGGGGGGCGGCCTATGCTGCTGGCAGCGGAAGCAATTTCTCGATGTCCCAGCCGCAAGGCTTTGACGCGCTGTCCGCTGAACGCGAGGTCGTGCTTGATGCCTATTTCGGCGGCCGTAAGCTGGGCGAGGTTCGAGCAAGGATCAGCCCGGGATCGATCCGCTTCCATGACCCGCAATCGCTCGCCGGGCTCATTCCGGACGTATCCCGGCCGGACGAGCTCGCCGGAAGGCTCGCCGGACCGCTCCCCTCCAACGGTGCGCTCGCCTGCGGGCCCGCACGCGGCCAAGATTGTGGGATGCTCGACCCCGGCGAGACCGGCGTTATTGTCGATGAAGAACGATTTCGCGTCGACATATTCGTCAGCCCTTCCCTGCTGATCAAGCCCGACCCAAGCACGGCGCAATATCTCGCGAAGCCGGACCAACACCCGTCGCTGATCAGCCTGTTCGGAGCGACTGCATCGGGATCGAGCCGTGGTGGTGATACGCTCCATTTCCAGAATCGGTCGATCGCCTCGCTCGGTGCGTTGCGCGTTCGGAGCGACAGCTCGATATCGACCGACACCGGGCTCAGCTTCGACAATCTGACGCTCGAGCGGGACCATGGCGATTGGCGTTACGCCGGCGGGCTGTTCTGGGCACCGGGCAGCGAACTCATTGGACGCCGTAAGATTGCCGGGTTCGGCGTCATGACGCAGCTAGACACGAGGGAAAATAGGGAAGCCCTGCTCGGCACGCCTGTCTCGGTCTTCCTTCAGCAGCCGGGCAAGATCGATCTTCTGGTCGACGGGAGGATCGTTTCTTCACGAATTTATCCGGCCGGCAATCGGCTGATCGATACGGCTGCGTTGCCCAACGGATCCTACGACCTCATCGTTCGCATCCAGGAGGACGGCCGGCCCCCGCGGCAGGAGCAGCGCTTTTTCAGCAAGGGCTCGGCCATGGCTCCGGCCGGCCGGCCACTGTTTTCAGCCTTTGCGGGGCTCCTTCCCGCGTCGGGCCGCGGCCTTTCGATGGATGGCGGCACCTTCTTCTATGAAGCCACTGCGGCTTATCGGCTGTCGCCGGCGCTCGGCGTCGACGCCGCCGTCCTCGGCACGCCGCGCAAGACCATTCTCGAGGGCGGCCTCGTCTATCACAGTGCGAGGGCTCAGGTCCGGCTTGCCGGGCTGATCTCGAGCTCGGCCGACATCGGCGCGGTGCTTAGGATTTCATCGGTCGGCCAGAGCCCGCTCTCATTCAGCTTCGACCTGCGCAAGGTTGTGAGCCAGGATGGGCGTCCGCTGCTTCCCTTGACGGTGTCGCGGGGCACCTTCAGCGAAGAGCCCCAATCCGGTTTCACCGATCGAGGAAGTTATTCCCAAGCCCTGTCGATCCTCGGCTATCGCTTCGGGCAGGCAAATCTCAGGCTGACCGGTCTTTACCGGCGAAACGGGTCGCGCAAGGCCAATTACAGCCTCGGCGCGGCGGTCGACCTGCCAGTGGTTCGCACGGGCCGCTGGGATATCGTGCTGCAGGCCGATGCGCGCCGGACCGAGCGGGATTTCGCTTCATTCATCGGGGCGCGCTTTCTGATGAACCGGAACAGCTTTGCGCTCTCCGGTTCCGGCGGCGCCAATTATCAGTCGAACCGCCCCGGACGAAACAGTCAGCTGGTCGGCGAAGTCCAGGCGGGCTGGTTTCGCGCGCTTGCCGCTCATAGCCAGTTCGCCGGCGACGTCGCGGCGGGACGAGACGCCGATGGCGCCTATGCCCGAGCGTCCGCCTATGCGAGGTCGCCCCTCGTTAACGCGCGGGCCGACCTGTTGCAGCAGTTCGGGGATCATCGGACCACCCAATATGCCGCCACGCTCGACGGCGGCCTCGTCCTCGCCAAGTCGGGCCTTGGCATCGCCGGGCGCGACATGAACGATAGCGCGCTGATGATCCGGGTCGGCGGCGGCGAGGCTGGCCAGAAATTCGACGTGCTGGTCGACGAGGTGGCGCGGGGCACGGTGACGGCCGATGAGCGGCTGGTCCTGTTCCTTCAGCCCTATCATCAATATGACGTGCACCTCCGGCCGCGCGGCGCGCAGCTTGCAAGCTTCGACACAGCGCCGCGGTCCGTGACGCTCTATCCCGGCAACGTGTCCAAGCTCGACTGGAAAGTGGCACCGCTCTTCATTCTGTTCGGCCGCGCGGTCGGAACCGACGGGCAGGGTCTCGCCGACGCCGACATTGTCGGGCCGCACGGCATTGGCCGGACTGACGGCGAAGGCTATTTCCAAATCGAGACCAACAGCGGGGAACAGCTTCAATTAAAACGGGGCGACGGTGCGACGTGCGTGCTGACCGTCCCTCAGGCAACGCCGGTTCATGGTCTGGTTTCAGCGGGAGATGTAATTTGTCGATAGTAGCCTTAGGTCCTCTGGCTTGGGGGCGGGCAGCGCGGACAGCTGGAATCGCGCTCGGGCTGGGCCTCCTGTCGCTCGCAGCCCCGCCAGCGTCGGCCGAGCTCGCAGTCAGTCAGCTGATTGTCGAATTCAAAGGCCCAGGTCCCAAGACCGCCGACATCGAGATCTTCAACAATGGCGATGAGCGAAGCTATGCGGTTGTCGAGCCGCGCGAGCTTCTGAACCCCGGAACGCCGCACGAGGAGCGGATCTCAGTTCCAGACCCCGCTCGGCTCGGCCTGATCGCCTCGCCTGCACGTTTCATCTTGGAGCCGGGGCAGCGTCGGACGCTGCGCATTGCCTCGCTCGGGCCTGCCGCCGAGCGGGAGCGCGTTTACCGGGTGACGGTAAAGCCGGTCAGCGGCGACGTTACCGGAGACGGGAGCGGACTTAAGCTTTTGGTCGGATACGACCTGCTGGTGCTGGTCCGGCCGCCGGTGATCCGCAATGCAGTTAAGTCCGAGCGCGAAGGATCCCAGCTGACCATTACCAATAGCGGCAATGCC
>DASWTR010000078.1:0-1553 GCA_036402035.1 Sphingomicrobium sp. | reverse complement strand
CATGCGGTCGCGCATCTGGCTGGCCGACGGATGCGGGGTCATCAATATCTCGCACGGACTGGCGGCGATCTTGGCGATCGAGGCGCGGAAGGCCGCGAGATTATCGGGGTGATCGCTGAACTTGTAATCGTCGCGGCTGACCGGTGACAGGCTGTCGGCATAGACCATCGTTCGGCACACCGCGCCGTCGCAACTTTCCCAGCGCCAGCTGGTGGCGCCGGGCGTGTGTCCCGGCGTGGTCATGGCGAACAAGCGGAGGTTGCCGAGGAGCACATCCCCGCCGTCGGCGATGACCCGGCCGACATTTGCGGCGCGGTAGGGCTTGTCCAGGCCGGATTGCGGATCGTCGGCACCGACCACCCCGCCGCTCAGCGCTTTTTCCGCCGGCGCGGAGGTCACCAGTGTGGCTCCGGTCAGCTGCTGCAGGCGCGCGATGCCTCCGACATGGTCGTGATGCTCATGGCTGATCAGCAGATATTTGACGTCCCGCAGCTTGAAGCCGAGCTGCCGGATGTTGTTGGCAATAACCTCGGCACCGGCTTCGGTCGCGCCGTCGATCAGCACATGGCCCTTGTCGCCGGTGATCAGGATCGCGCTGATCCCGCAGGTTCCGACCAGATAGGTGCTGGCATGGATTCGGACGGGCGGCGCGGGCTTGTCCCACTCATCCCAATCCTTGCAAGCGCCTGCCCAGGCCGGACCGGCGGTCTCGATCGGCGCCCTGGGCCGCTCGATCTGACGCGGCTTCTTGCCCAGCGGGATGGTGATTTGCTGGGCGGCCAGCGCGGCAAGGATGAGGAACGCGAATTTACCGAACATAGCTGGCTCCATTAAGGTCGATGACCGATCCGGTCGAGGCCGCCGGGGCGTCGGTCGCCAGCCACCGGATCGCCTCCGCCACTTCGGCCGTGCTGGTGACTCGGCCGAGCGGGATGTCGGCGACAATTGCGGCACCGCCGCGGCCGGCAAGATATTCGTCGGTCATTTCCGACACGGTGAAGCCGGGCGCGACCGCGAAGGCGAGGATATTTTCGGCGGCATAGGACCGGGCGATGGTCTTGGTCATGCCGATCAGCGCCGCCTTGGACGCCGCATAGTGCCAGTGGTTCGGGCTGTCGCCACGATAGGCGGCGCGGCTGGACACGTTGATAATTCGGCCGCCGCCATGTTCGCGGAAATGGCTGACGGCGAGACGACAGAGGCTGGCCGGGCTTTCCAGGTTGATCGAAAGCGTCCGTTGCCAGGCGGCATGCCATTCATCGTCCGCTGCATTGTCAGCGATGCCTTCGTAGATGCCGGCATTGTTGACCAGCACGTCGATCCTGCCGCCGAGCGCATCCAGGGCGGCTTCCCAGATCTTGGGGGCCGATGCAGCGTCGCCGAGATCGCCTGCGATCAGGCCGTTGCTGCCTTTAGTGGAATGTCCCGCGACCTTGTGGCCGGTCGAGGTCAGCAGATCGAGAGTCGCGGCCCCAATGCCGCGGCTCGCGCCGGTCAGGAGGATGTTCATGACATCCGCCTACACAAGTTCGTCATTCCCGCGAAAGCGGGAA
>DASWTR010000077.1:0-2379 GCA_036402035.1 Sphingomicrobium sp. | reverse complement strand
AGGAAGGCGTCAACCTCGGCTTCGGTCGTATGCGGGCCGAAACTGACGCGCAGGAAGCCGCCGGCGACATCGGCCGGCACGCCCATCGCCGCCAACACCGCGCTTTCTTTCATCTTGCCCGAAGAACAGGCGCTTCCGGCGGAAACAGCGATGCCGGCGAGGTCGAACTGGACCAGCAGCGCGGCGCTCGATGCGCCAGGCAGGGAGACAGCCCCGATCGTCGGCAGGCGTCGACTATTTTCGCCGATCACGACACCGCCGGCCGCCTTCACGCCCTCATCCAACTTGGCTCGGAGCGCGGTCAGCTGGTCCATGTCATAGGGCTTGGCGGTCAGGGCGGCAGCAAAGGCCAACGCGCTCGGCGCATCCTGCGTGCCACGGCGATAACCCTTCTCCTGTCCTCCGACCGGTTCCAGCGTGCCCAGGTCCTTCACCAGCAGCGCACCGACCCCCGGCGGGCCGCCCAGCTTGTGCGCCGAGAGGGCGATGAAATCGGCATCCGGCAGCGGATATTTGCTCGCGCTCTGGGCGCAATCGGCCAGCAGCAGCGATCCCGCTTCGCGGATTTTCGGCGCCAGGCGGTCGAGCGGTTGGAGGATGCCGGTCTCGTTGTTGACTTGCTGGATCGCCACCAGCGCAGGGCCTTCGGCGAGGATCGCATCAAGGACCGCCTCATTGATCAGCCCATCCGTGCCGACGGGAACGACCTTCGAACTCGGCCCCATCGCATGGGGAACGATGGCGTGTTCGGTCGCGCCGTGGGCACGGCAGGGAATGCGGGCGCGGGCGGCGACCATCTCGATCGCCTCGCTGGCGCCGCTGGTGAAAATGACGTCATGACGCCAGCCCAGCACCTCGGCCAGCGTCGACCGTGCTTCCTCCAGCAGCGCCCGCGCCTTGCGACCCTCAGCGTGAGGCGAGCTGGGGTTGGCCCAGGCGCCGAAGCCGCGTTCCAGCGCCGCACGCGCCTCGGGTAGGACATTGGTCGTGGCAGCGTGATCAAGGAAGATGCGGGTACGGGAATCGCTCATCGGAAGTGTCGGAATCCTGTCGTTGCCAGAGGTTGCGCCCGCCCTATATAGGAGCCGCCGCCGCGGTGCATCCCTTCCGCGGTTTTCGGTTTCCATTCCTACGCGAAGCGAGCGCCCATGCCCGAAGTGATTTTCCCCGGACCCGAAGGCCGTCTGGAAGGCCGATTCAGCCCGGGGCCGCGCCCGCGCGCGCCGGTGGCGATGATCCTTCACAGCCATCCGCAGGCCGGCGGGACGATGAACAACAAGCTCGTCCAGCTGCTTTACAAGGATTTCGTGCGTCGCGGCTTTGCCACGCTCCGCTTCAACTTCCGCGGTGTGGGCAAGAGCCAGGGCACATTCGACAATGGCATCGGCGAGCTGTCCGACGCGGCATCGGCGCTCGACTGGGTTCAGCAAATCCATCCCGAGGCCGAGCAGACCTGGGTCGCCGGGGTCAGCTTTGGTGCCTGGATTGGGATGCAGCTACTGATGCGTCGCCCGGAAATCCGCGGCTTCATCTCGATCGCGCCGCCGGCCAACATGTACGACTTCAGCTTCCTTGCCCCTTGCCCAGCTTCCGGCATTATCATTCAAGGCGAGGCGGACGAGGTGGTGACGCCGGGTGCGGTCCAGAAGCTGGTCGACAAGCTCAGGACCCAGAAGCACATCACCATCGCCCACGACACCATCCCGGGTGCCAACCATTTCTTCGCCAACGAGCTCGACCTGCTCATGAAGAGCGTCGACGATTATCTCGACTATCGGCTGGATCCGAGCTGCCCGATCAGGTGAGCAACCGACCTCAGGACGCGGGTACCACGCGCGCATAGAGCAACGGGGTAAGAGGAGCTGTGGCAGCATCCGGGCCCAACGCGCGGGGATAGTCGATCAGCTTCTGTGCGACCAGCTCGTCGGCGACATCCCAGATGAGTTCGTGCGCCATGATCAGCAGGGCTTCCCCTTCATTGGCATTGGGAACTGAAGCCAGGATAGCCCTCCCCTCGTCGCTTTCGATCAAGCTGCGGGCGACGGCGTCGGCGATCGCCCGTGACGGATCGTGGAGGCGATCGCCACGACGGTCGTGAATGACCGGAAAGTCGGGACGCACGATCGTCGGGTTCGCTTCCACGGCTGTCAGAAGCGCCTTTGCCTGATCCGACTTTGCAAAGTCGTTCAGTCGGTCGACCACGGGATCGGACCAGACCATGACGAGCTTCGTGCCGCCGGTCCCGGTTTCAGTGCGTCCCGCCGAGCCGCTGCGTTCCCGGTACATCGCCCAGACCGCGCCGCGCCAATAGGGTTGTTTAAGGGTGAGCGCGGTTTCCGGGAGGCGCGCCTTCACCAGCGGATGATCCCAGAGCAGTGC
>DASWTR010000076.1:0-2589 GCA_036402035.1 Sphingomicrobium sp. | reverse complement strand
CGTTCGAGTGAATCCGCCATTCGGCTTGAAGGGATCGGGCCAGAAGATGGGCGGCCTGCCGAGTCAGTTCGGGATCGATCACGATCAGGCCGCAGCCACCATCGTCGAGAATGTGGCAATGGGCGCCGAATGGAGGGGCTTGCACATATTCGCGGGAAGCCAGGCGCTAAGTGCCGATGCGGTGATCGAGCTTCAACGCGAGACAATCGCGCTGGCCGCTTCAATTTCCGAGGAGGTGGGTGCCACTCCGCCGGTGGTCAATCTGGGCGGCGGGTTCGGCATTCCCTATTTTGCCAAGGATGAGCCGCTCGACACCGAAGCCGTGGGAGCAGCGCTTGCCAAAACATTGGCGGAGCGTCCGGAAATTCTGGCCGATACCGAATTCGCCATCGAGCTGGGCCGCTGGCTGGTAGGCGAAGCAGGGGTCTATCTGACCCGCATTGTCGACAAGAAAGTGAGCCGTGGGAAGACCTTCCTGGTCACCGACGGCGGCCTCCATCACCAACTCGCCGCATCCGGTAATTTCGGCCAGCTGCTCCGCCGCAACTATCCGGTAGCCGTCGCCAGCCGCTTCGATGCCGAGCCGGAAGAGGAAGTTACGATCACGGGCTGCCTCTGCACCCCGCTCGACCTGCTCGCCGACGAAGCGCTGCTGCCGCGCGCCGAGGTCGGCGACCTGGTCGCCATCTTCTGCGCCGGTGCCTACGGCCTGACTGCCAGCCCTACCGGGTTCCTGAGCCAACCGATGGCGCGGGAAATACTGGTCTAGGGGTAGATCGCCTCGACGAAATAGAGCCCCTCCGGCGGCGCGTTGAGGCCCAGCGCCTGCCGATCCTTGGCCTCCAGGGCGGTCCTCACATCATCTGGCACCCACCGCCCCCGCCCGACCAGCGCAAGGCAGCCGACCATCGACCGCACCTGATGATGCAGGAAGCTGCGCGCCGCCGCCCGGATATGGATTTCTTCGCCAACGCGCTCGACCGTCAGGCTGTCGAGCGTCTTGACCGGGCTCTGCGACTGGCAGTGGACGGAACGGAAGGTGGTGAAGTCGTGACGCCCGACGAGAAAGGCTGCGCCTTCGGCCATCGCCTCCGCATCGAGCGAGACCGGCACATGCCACACCTTGCCCTTGTCCAGCGCGGGCGGGGCGCGGCGGTTGAGGATTCGATAGAGATAGCGCCGGCCGATGCAGGAAAAGCGCGCATGCCAGTCATCCGCGACCGGCTCGACCGCGGTGACGCTGACGGGAGCGGGCCGCACCAGAGCATTGATTCCCTCCCGCAGCCGGTGCTCGGTCAGATGCTTCACCACGTCGACATGCGCCGTCATCGCCAGCGCATGCACCCCTGCGTCCGTCCGCCCCGCGGCATGAACGGCGGCCAGTTCGCCGGTCATGCGGAATATCGCCTGTTCCAGCACCTCCTGCACCGACGGCCCATGGTCCTGCCGCTGCCAGCCCATGAACGGCCCGCCGTCGAACTCAACGGTGAGGCGCCAGCGGGTCACTTGAGGACAGTGCCCTTGGGTATCGGAAACCCACGCAGCAATTCGTCAACAGCCATCGCCGCCTTGCCCGCTCGTTGCACCAATGTCGGCCGGACCGCGCCGGATCCACAGGCAATCGTCAGCTTGTCATCAAGCACTTCGCCCAGCTCGCCCGGCCCCTTGGCGCGCTCAGCGGCCAGGACTTTGATCCGCTCGCCATTGGCTTCGCACCAGGCGCCGGGGAAGGGGGCGAGACCCTGCACATGTCGGACCAGCTCTGTCGACGACCGCGACCAGTCGATCCGAGCCTCGTCCTTGCTGATCTTGGCGGCGTAGGTGACGCCTTCCTCGGGCTGCGGCATCGGTTCGAACGAGGGCAGGTCGGCGAGCACTTCGACCATCATCGCTGCGCCCAATTTGGCCAGTTCGTCAGTCAGTTGCGCGGCGTTCTTATCCTCGATCTCAACCGCGCGCTTGAGCAGCATCGGTCCCGTGTCGAGCCCGATCTCCATCTGCATGATGGTGATCCCGGTCGCTTCATCTCCGGCCATGATCGCCCGCTGCACCGGCGCCGCCCCCCGCCAGCGCGGCAGCAGCGAGGCATGGACGTTGAGGCAACCGAACATCGGCGCGTCGAGGATCGGCTGCGGCAGGATCAACCCATAGGCCGCGACCACAGCCACGTCGGCGTCCAGTGCTTCGAAAAACGCCTGATCGTCTTCCCGCCGCAGGTTTTTCGGGCTGTAGACCTCGATGCCAAGCTCCTGGGCACGAACCGCCACCGGCGTCGGCCGCTCGTCCTTGCCTCGGCCGGCGGGGCGGGGCGGCTGGGTGTAGACCGCCGCCAGCTCATGGTCCGCCTCGACCAGCGCGTCGAGTGTCGGCACCGCGAAGTCGGGGCTGCCCATGAAGATGATCCGCATGACATCCGCTATGGCGCGGCTTGCGCCCGCCGCCAAGCGGCCCCTATGTCGGGGCCAATGGCCAGCCATCAGATCGAAGCCCTGACCCAAGCCCTGGCGCGCCTGCCGGGCCTCGGTCCGCGCTCGGCGCGGCGGGCGGTGCTGCACCTGATGAAGAAGCGTGAGGCGGCGCTGGAGCCGC
>DASWTR010000075.1:0-1610 GCA_036402035.1 Sphingomicrobium sp. | reverse complement strand
GGCATGGAGTATCCGAATGCCCAGTTTCGCTCGCGAACTTGAGACCACCCTGCACAACGCCCTCGGCGAGGCGTCGAAGCGCCGTCACGAATATGCGACGCTCGAGCATCTGCTGATCGCGTTGATCGACGATACGCATGCCGGGCAGGTGATGACCGCCTGCGGCGTCAATCGCGACGAACTGAAGTCGACCGTGAAGGGCTATCTCGACAATGAGCTGGGCGCCCTGGTGGCCGACAGCGCGACCGACCCCACGCCGACCAGCGGTTTCCAGCGGGTAGTCCAGCGCGCGATCCTGCACGTTCAATCGTCCGGCAGGGACGAGGTAACGGGCGCTAACGTGCTGGTCGCCCTGTTCAGCGAGCGTGAGAGCTACGCCGTCTATTTCCTGCAGCAGCAGGACATGAGCCGGCTGGATGCGGTGACCTATATCAGCCACGGTGTCGGCAAGGGCGAGGTGTCGTCCGAGCCGGCTCCGCCGCAGGGCGCCGAGGAAAAGACCGAGCAGAAGGGCGACAAGAAGGAGAGCGCTCTTCAGCAGTTCACGGTCAATCTCAACGACAAGGCCAAGGCCGGCAAGGTCGACCCGCTGATCGGGCGCATGCCGGAAGTCGACCGCACAGTGCAGATCCTCTGCCGCCGGTCCAAGAACAACCCGCTCTATGTCGGCGATCCCGGCGTCGGCAAAACGGCCATCGCCGAAGGGCTCGCCCGCAAGATCGTCGAGGGCGACGTTCCCGACGTCCTTAAGGAAGCGGTGATCTATGCGCTCGACATGGGCGCGCTGCTCGCCGGCACCCGCTACCGCGGCGACTTTGAGGAGCGGCTGAAGTCGGTCGTGTCCGAGCTGGAGAAGCTGCCCCACGCGATCCTGTTCATCGACGAGATCCACACGGTGATCGGCGCCGGCGCGACCAGTGGCGGGGCGATGGACGCTTCGAACCTATTGAAGCCGGCCCTCTCGTCGGGCGCGATCCGCTGCATCGGCTCGACTACCTACAAGGAGTTCCGCAACCATTTCGAAAAGGACCGCGCGCTGCTGCGCCGGTTCCAGAAGATTGACGTCAACGAGCCGACGGTCGAGGACACGATCAAGATCATCGCCGGTCTGCGCAGCTCGTTCGAGCAGCATCACGGCGTTCGCTATACCCCCGACGCGATCAAATCGGCGGTCGAGCTGTCGGCGCGCTACATCCATGACCGCAAGCTGCCCGACAAGGCGATCGACGTGATCGACGAGGTCGGCGCGATGCAGATGCTGGTCCCACCGAGCCGCCGCAAAAAGACGATCACCGTCAAGGAGATCGAGGCGGTGGTCGCGACGATGGCACGCATCCCGCCGAAATCGGTGTCGACCGACGACAAGAGGGTGCTGGAGACGCTGGAAGCGGATTTGAAGCGCGTCGTATTCGGCCAGGATCTGGCGATCGAGAAGCTTGCCTCGGCGATCAAGCTCAGCCGCGCGGGCCTGCGCGATCCCGACAAGCCGATCGGCAATTATCTGTTCAGCGGCCCGACCGGCGTCGGCAAGACCGAGGTGGCGCGCCAGCTCGCCTCGATCATGGGCATTCCGCTGCAGCGGTTCGACATGTCCGAATATATGGAGCGCC
>DASWTR010000074.1:0-2643 GCA_036402035.1 Sphingomicrobium sp. | reverse complement strand
TCGCTGGAGGAAGTGAACAAGCGCGTCGATTTCTCCCGCTATCGCGACCTGTTCGGGACCACGGAGCGGTCCAAAGCCCTGTTCAAGGCCTATTGGACCGATCCGATGGCCGAGAATGCCTGGAAAGAAGCGAAGGGACTGCCGATCAAGCAGGGCGAGGGAGAAGTCACTGTCTCGACCCAGTCGGGCAAAAAGAACTAAGCCGCCCGGCGGAATTCCAGCTCGAGCCGGTCCCAGATCTCGACCAGCGCGCCGGCCAGTTCGTCCATCATCGCTTCGCTATGCGTTGGTCCCGGCGTGAAACGGAGGCGCTCGGTGCCGCGCGGGACCGTCGGGAAATTGATCGGTTGGACGTAGAGCCCATATTCGGCGAGCAAAATGTCGCTGATCCGCTTGGCCTTCATCGGGCAGCCGACCAGCAGCGGCACGATATGAGTCACGCTGTCCATCACTGGCAGGCCGGCGTCGCGGAACTTGGCCTTGAGCATGGCCGCGCCTGCCTGCTGAGCCGCGCGCTCCTCGTTCGACTGCTTCAAATGCCGCACGCTGGCCAGTGCGCCGGCGACCAGGACCGGCGACAGGCTGGTGGTGAAGATGAAGCCTGGGGCATAGCTGCGAATGCAGTCGATGATGTTCTTGTCGGCCGCGACATAGCCGCCCATCACCCCGAACGCCTTGCCCAGCGTGCCCTCGATCAGGGTGACGCGGTGGGCGACTTCGTCGCGCTCGCTGATTCCCCCGCCATGCTCGCCGTACATGCCGACCGCATGGACCTCGTCGAGATAGGTGATCGCGCCGTAGCGGTCGGCGAGGTCGCAGATCGCGGCGATGGGAGCGACGTCGCCGTCCATAGAATAGACGCTTTCGAATGCGATCAGCTTGGGCGCCTCGGCCGGGGCCTCCAGCAGCATCTGTTCGAGATGCTCGAGGTCATTGTGCTTGAACACCCGCTTTTCGCAACCCGAGTTGCGGATGCCGGCGATCATCGAGGCGTGGTTGAGCTCGTCCGAGAAGATGATGCAGCCGGGCAGCAGCTTGCCCAGCGTCGACAGCGCTGCCTCGTTCGAGACATAGCCGGACGTGAACAACAGCGCCGCTTGCTTGCCGTGAAGGCTGGCCAGCTCGGCCTCAAGCTCGACGTGGTAATGCGTATTGCCGCCGATATTGCGGGTGCCGCCCGACCCTGCGCCGACGCTGTGGAGCGCTTCTTCCATTGCCGCGACTACAGAGGGATGCTGGCCCATGCCGAGATAGTCGTTGGAGCACCACACGGTGATCGGCTTCGGCCCGTTGTGGCCGTGGAAGCAGTGCGCGTTGGGGAAGCTGCCACGGTTACGCAGAATATCGATGAAGACGCGGTAGCGCCCCTCGTCATGGAGGCGATCGATCGCGCTTCTGAAGATGCTGTCGTAGTCCATCCAGCGAAGGCCTAACCGAAAGCGGGTGAGCAGCTCACTAAGGGAATATCCTGAGTTTGCGATGTTCGGCGCAGCTCGTCATCGCGTGGCAGGCCTTTGGCATCTTCGCCGGCTCCTCCGGAACGTCGCGCCCGCCATAGCATATCGATCCCCGACTGTCTGGCAGGGCCGACGCAGAGCCCGCACCCGCCATCGACAGGCAGGCGAGGATCCCAAGTGGGGCGGCGATGCTCGTCATATCGCGCTGCTAAACCGCCGCGCGGCCGGCTGGCGATAAACATCGAACAGCGAGGCGATGGCCCGCGCATAAGGCCGCCCATAGTCGGGCATGCGCAACCGGCCGCGCTCGATCGTTGCCAGGCCGCGCTCGAGGTAGGGCCGCAGCCCTTCCATCAGTCCGGGCGCCAACAGGTCGCGGACCGCTGCCTCGCCGTTGCACAAGAGTTGTTCAATGACTTCGCCGCGCCGCCGGTCGTCGGGCCTGCGAACAATTCCATGAGTCGCCGGCAAGAGGCCCGAGGAGACCCTGATCCTGTAGCGGCCGGCATTCTTCTCGTTCTGGGCGATGAGGCCGGGGAACTGGCTGATCGCGCTTGCGCCGAGCCCGATCAGCACCTGCGCCTGGTCGTCCGTAAAGCCCTGGAAGTTCCGCCGAAGCCGCCCTTGCCGGGCAGCGAGCGACAGCGGGTCGTAGGCAAGCGCATAATGATCGAAGCCGATCGGATCATAGCCGGCATGGGTCAGGATGCGGTGGCCAAGCTCGGCCTGGGCGAAGCGAAGCTCGGCATCGGGGAGCGCGCTTGCGTCGATCCGCTTCTGCCGCGGGATGAGGTGCGGGACATGGGCATAGCCGAACAGGGCGATCCGCTCCGGCCGCATGGGGATGGTCGCCTCGAGCGTCGCTTCCAGCTCGTCCGTGCCCTGATAGGGAAGCCCGTACATGAGATCGAAGTTGAGCGAGCTCACCCCCGCCCGGCGAAGCTCCTCGGCGGCGCTCTCGATCAGTGCCTGCGGCTGGATCCTGCCGAGTGCGCGCTGGACCTTCTCTTCGAGCGTCTGGACGCCAAGGCTGGCGCGCCGGAAGCCGGCAGCCCGGATGGCATCGAACCACGGCCCGCTCAGCGAACGGGGATCGAGCTCGATCGACAGCGAAGCGTCGGGAGCGCGAAAGGCCCTCCGAAGGCTGGCGAGCAGCTCGGCGAATTGCCCGGGCGAAACGGCATTG
>DASWTR010000073.1:0-2484 GCA_036402035.1 Sphingomicrobium sp. | reverse complement strand
TTCCGCCGAACGGCTCCATGCTGCGCTGGCCCGGATCGAGCCGGTGTTCGAGCGGTTTCGTGCCGGCTTCGTCGGCAAGTGCAGCCCGGTCCACTTCTTCTGGGGCAGCTTCGATCTTGCCGTGACCCGCTTCTCGGGCCGCAAGGCGCCGGAGCATCCCGGCGGCATCCCCGGCCTGCCCGACCGCATCACGCGCGAAGCCTATAGCCACGAAGTGTCGAGCGCCGGCTTCTGGCCGGGCGGAGTCACCGCCGCCGAGCCGATCTTCTACAGCTATGCCTATCCCGAGCCCGACGGTTTCCGCGCCGCCAAGGTCGCACCGGCCGCGGCGACGTTCGACGAAACGCTCGGCGAATTCGTGCTGCCCTATGAGCAGGTGCGGCGCTCCGCGACGCCGGAGGACGAGCTGATGTCGTTCCTCCAATCCACCTACGATTCCGCGGCCAAGCTGGCGAGCTGGGACCGCGATGCGCTTGAGCGCGATCCGGTGGCGCCCTAGCTGGCGACGAACGGGAAGGGCGAGATCGTCTTCCTCGTCCGGTCGACCGCCAGCATCCGCCCCGCCGGCGGCGTCGCGCGATAGGCGCAGTCGATGCGCGGGCAGATGGCACAGGCCGGCCCGACCGGCGTCACCGGCGCATTCTCCAGGTCATAGACGTCGGCACAGCTCAGCCGTCCCGCATGGCGGATGTCGCAGCCCAGGCCGATCGCCAGCAGCGCCCCGCCCAGCTCGGTCTTGATCGGCCGGTCGATGGTTCGCGACACGGTGAAATAGCGCTGCCCGTCGGGAGTCTCGATCAGCTGGGTTACAGCCTGGCCGGCGGTCTGGAAGGCGGCATGGAGGTTCCAGCGCGGGCAGGTGCCGCCGAACCGCGAGAAGGGGAAATTCTCGCCGGCATAGCGCTTGGAAATATTCCCCGCCGGATCGACCCGCAGCATGAAGAAAGGGACGCCGCGCGCTCCGGGCCGGTTAAGCGTGGTCAGCCGATGCGCGACCTGTTCGACATTGGCGCCATATTCGCCGGTCAGCCGATCGATCGAATAACGATACTGCTCGGCGCTGGCGAGGAAGCGGCCATAGGGCATCATGATCGCCCCGGCGGCGTAATTGGCGAGGCTCATGTGGAGTAGCTGGCGGACGCCTTCGTCGGGCGGAGCCGCCTCTGCCACCATCTTGTCGAGCAGAGGCGCGAATTCGACCAGCGCCAGCTGATAGGCGAGCGCGAACAGCCGGTTCTCCGAACGAAGCTGCGACGACATCAGGAACAGCCGGCGCTCGGCATCGAACATCTGGCTGACATTGCCGAGCTCGCTTTGCGGGACGACTTTTGCGGAGATACCCCAGGCATCCTTCAAGCGCCGCCGCATCGGCTCGGCCATCGACAGCGGATCGCTGAGCGCACCGCCCAGCGTTTCCGCGGCCTGCTCCAGCTCGGGATAATGATTGCGGTGCTGCTGGATATAGTCGCGCACCCAATTTTCGGGCGTGACCAGCGCCCGGGCGTCGCCGGCGTTGGCGATCTCCGGATTGCGCGACGCTTCCTTGAGCGCGGTGTAGAGCCGGGCGATGGCGTCGGCGATCGACGGCGCATTGTTGGCCAGCTCGGCCAATTCATACCGTGGCACGCCAAGGTCGCTTAGCAGGGCGTCGGAGAAAATCTCGGCCAGAGCCTCGGTACTGGTCCTCGCCCCGCCATTGGCGGCGAAACTGCGGACATCGACCTCGTATAGCTCCGCCAGTTTGAGGAGCAGCGCCGCAGTCACCGGGCGCTGGTTGCGCTCCAGATGGTTCAGATAGCTTGGACTGATCGCCAGGCTCGCGGCCATATCGGTTTGCGACAATTGATGGTCGCGGCGCAGGCGGCGAAGGCGATGGCCAAGGAACAGCTTGGTGGACATTCCCAAGGGTCTGTCAACTTCATCCAAGTGTCACAAGTCAATTTATGACAAAGCCACTATTTTTGCCGGTGCGTCTCGACCGGCTCACATGTTTGTCATCTCTCCGCAACTTCATTCGCCCCGCTGGAGAGACGGCATGACAAGTTTTGACCAATGCGTAATCGCCCCCGCCGGCCGCTTCGACGGAATCCAGCGGCCCTATTCGCCGGAGGACGTGCTCCGACTGCGCGGGTCGGTGCCGGTCGAGCACAGCCTCGCCCGTCGCGGCGCATTGAAGCTGTGGGAACTGTTGAAACGCGACGAACCGGTCCGCGCGCTGGGCGCTGTTACCGGCAACCAGGCGATGCAGATGGTCCGCGCCGGGCTCGAAGCGCTCTATCTCTCGGGCTGGCAGGCGGCGGCCGACGCCAACACCGCCGGCGCCATGTATCCCGACCAGTCGCTCTATCCGGCCAACACCGGGCCGGAGCTGGCGCGGAAGATCAATCGCACCCTGCAGCGCGCCGACCAGATCGAGCATATGGAAGGCGGCGCCAAGCGCGACTGGTTCGCGCCGATCGTCGCCGATGCCGAGGCCGGCTTCGG
>DASWTR010000072.1:0-5204 GCA_036402035.1 Sphingomicrobium sp. | reverse complement strand
TCCATTCCTCCCCGGAACGGGGAGGTGGCAGCTTCGAAGAAGCTGACGGAGGGGTCGAAGCTACAGTCGGCCCCTCCACCGGCTTCGCCGGTCCCTCCCCCCGTTCCGGGGAGGATTGGGAGGATGCGACCGCTTCCACCGTCAGCGTGTCGAGGATAGGCTCCACCTCGTCGATATAGCCGAAGCGTTTGCGGTGCAGCTGTTCAAACGCCTCGCGCATTCCCTCGGCGCTGCCGAGCTCGACAGTGATCGTCGCGTCGCTGCCCGGCGTCCGTAGCCGGGCGCGGCGTTCGAACATTATCTGCTCTGCCTCGAACCCCTGGTCCACCAAGTCGCTGCGCGCCGCCGCTTCCAGTGCGCGAACACCGTCCGAAAAATCCTCGCCCAGCGGCCTCAGCCAGCTTGCCTCGCGCACCGCCTTCACATCGGCAAGGCCAATGCCGTAGGCGGACAGCACGCCGGCCAGTGGATGGATCAGGATGCGCTCCATCCCCAGCGCATCGGCGACGCGGCAGGCATGCTGGCCGCCGGCGCCACCAAAACAGGCCAGCGTGTAGCGGGTCACGTCGTGACCGCGCGCGATCGAAATCTTGCGGATGGCGGCGGCCATATTGTCGACGGCAATGTCAAGGAAGCCCTCGGCGATTTCCTCGAGGCTCTTGGTGCCGCCGAGCGCGTCCGCGACTTCCTGCAACCGAGCCCGCGATGCCTCTGGATCGACCGGCTGGCCGCCATCCGGTCCGAACACTGCCGGGAAACTCGCCGGGTCGATCCTTCCCAGGACCAGGTTGCAATCGGTGACCGTCAACGGCCCTCCGGCACGGTAGCAGGCGGGGCCGGGCCGAGCGCCGGCCGACTCCGGCCCGACCCGAAAACGCATGCCGTCGAACCGGCAGACCGACCCGCCCCCCGCGGCAATGGTGTGGATCTGCATCATCGGCGCGCGGATGCGGACGCCGGCGATGAGGTTTTCGTCGCCGAGCTCATAGCTGCCGGCATAGTGCGACACGTCGGTCGAGGTGCCGCCCATGTCGAATCCGATCAGTCGGTCCGCGCCATGCGGCGCGCTTGCCGCGACCATTCCCACAACCCCGCCGGCCGGCCCGGATAGGATGGCGTCCTTGCCGCGGAAGGCGCGGGCTTCGGTCATGCCGCCATTGGACTGCATGAACTGCAGCCGAGCCGCCTCGCCTAGCCCGGCCGCGACCTTGTCGACATAGCGACGCAGGATCGGCGACAGATAGGCATCGACTACTGTGGTGTCGCCGCGCCCGACCAGCTTGATCAGCGGCGCCACCTCATGGCTGACCGAGATTTGCACAAAGCCAAGCTCTCGCGCGATGGCTGCCAGTCTTTTCTCATGATCGGTGAAGCGCCAGCCGTGCATCAGCACGATGGCCAGCGCATCGAAGTCTTGGGCCCTCAGGTATTGCAGGTCGGCCCGCGCGCGATCCTCGTCGAGCGGGCGGACGATCGACCCGTCGGCTCCAACTCGTTCTTCGATCTCGACCACCGCCTCATACAGCATCGACGGCAGCACGATGTGCCGCGCAAAAATCTCCGGCCGCGCCTGGTAGCCGATGCGCAGCGCGTCGCCAAAGCCGCGCGTGATCGCCAGCGCGAGCCGCTCGCCCTTGCGCTCCAGTAGCGCATTGGTCGCGACCGTGGTGCCCATCCGCACCTCGCCCAGCGTCCCGGCTTCCTCGGCCAATATACGCCGGATGCCCTCGAGCGCCGCGTCGTCATATTGCCCGGGATTTTCCGACAGCAGCTTTTCGACCCGGACCCGCGCGTCCGACGCGGTGGCGACGATATCGGTGAACGTCCCCCCGCGATCGATCGCGAAATTCCAGGTCAGCGGCACCGACACAGCCAAGCAGATCGAGCGGTTCGGCTCAAACGGAAGTTATCCACAGGAAAAAATATCGGACCCCTGGAACCCTGACCGGGGTGCGACGTTTTTGTGACGTGATCCAGAGATGGATCATGGAACCCCGGTAACTTCGGTTACCGGGGTTTACCGCGTCTAGAGCACCGCCGCGTCCATCTCCGCCAGCTTCATCCGCTGCGACCGATCGGGCAGCGGATATTTGTTGCCGCTGGCGCAGTTGAATAGCACCGCCCGCTCGTCCGCGCCGATCAGGCCGCGATCCAGGGCCTGCCGCCAGGCGGCCAGCACAGCCCCGCCTTCCGGACAAAGCAACATGCCGTCGAGCCGCGCAGCGTCATCGACCGCCTCCATGATCGCCTCTTCCTCAACCGCGATTGCCGCGCCGCCGCTTTCGCGCACCGCGCGAAGAATGAGGAAGTCGCCCACCGCTTTCGGCACGCGGATGCCGGTGGCCATGGTCGCAGCTCCTTCCCAGCGCTCGGCGAATTCGTCCCCATTCTCCCAAGCGCGGACCATCGGCGCGCAGCCGGTCGCCTGGACCGCGATCATCCGCGGGCGCTTCGGGCCGATCAGGCCGATCTTCTCCAGCTCGTCGAAGCCCTTCCACATGCCGATCAGGCCGGTGCCGCCTCCGGTCGGGTAGAAGATCACGTCGGGCAGCTTCCAGCCGAACTGCTCGGCCAGCTCCAGCCCCATCACCTTCTTGCCCTCCAGCCGGTAGGGTTCCTTCAGCGTCGAACAGTCGAACCAGCGGCCCGCCGCCGCGCCCTCGCCGACGATGCGCCCGCATTCGTCGATCTGGCCGTCGGCGACGATCACCTCAGCGCCATAGGCTGCGGTCTCACGGATGTTGATCTCGGGCGTCTCCGCCGGGCAGATCACGAGCGAGGCCATCCCGGCCCTCGCGGCATAGGCGGCCAGTGCCGCCCCGGCATTGCCGTTGGTCGGTAGCGCGATCCGTTCGATTCCGAAGTGCTTGGCCATGCTGACCGCTGCGGCCATGCCGCGCGCCTTGAACGAGCCAGTCGGCAAGCGGCCTTCGTCCTTGACGATCGGGGCTCTAGCCCCTTGCCGTCGGCCGACATGGTCCAGCGAAATCAGCGGAGTCTCCGGCTCGCCCAGGCTGACCGGCTCGGCGCCTTCCGGGAAGGGTAGCAGTTCGCGCCACTTCCACATGCCGGCCGGCCGCGACGCCAGCTCTTCTTGGGTCAAACGCGCCGCGACCGCATCGAGATCGTAGCGCGCCAATAGCGGCTTCCCCGCTTTCGACAGGTTCTGCAGGCGGTCGGCTTCGTAGCGTTCGCCAGTCAGCGAACATTCGAGATGGGTCATGAACATCGTGGCTGCCTAGCGCGTATGGGTGCTGGCCGCGAGGCTGGTCGTTCGACGAACGGCAGCCGATTCACGACAAACACCCGCAAATGGCATTTGCGATATTATATCATCGCGACTAGAAGCCCGTCATTCCTTTCCGTTCGGGATATTCAATGCACCGTTCCGCTTCCCTGCTCGCCATCGCCCTTGCCTGCCTTCCCGCATCCGCATTCGCGCAAGCCGCCGCGGACCCGGCGACAGCACCGCCTGCGGCGCACGACGATGACCATCATGATCATGAGAATGAGATTGTCGTCACCGGCGTGCGCCGCCGGGCCGGCGACGTGCTCGGCGGCCTGTCGGTGCTCGATGCGGAAGAGCTGGCGCGGGAGCTTCGCCCGAGCATCGGCGAGACGCTGGCCCGCCAGCCGGGGGTCAGCGCCTCCAGCTTCGGCCCGACCGCATCGCGGCCGATTCTGCGCGGCCTGTCGGGCGACCGTATCCGTGTGCTCACCGACGGCATCGGCAGCTTCGACGTCTCCGCCTCCAGCCCCGACCATGCGGTTGCGATCAACCCGCTGACCGCGGAGCGGATAGAGGTTCTTCGCGGGCCCGCGGCGCTGCTCTACGGATCGTCGGCGATTGGCGGCGTCGTCAATGTCATCGACCGGCGAATCCCGCGCGAACAGCCGGAAGGCGGGTTCGACGTCAACGGGATGCTCGAATATGCAACCGCAGCCGAAGAACGGTCGGCCAACCTGTCGGTCGATGGCGAGGTTGCACCCCATTTCGTCGTTCATGCCGACGGTAATTGGTCGAAGAGCGACGATTTGCGGACTGGTGGTCACCTGCTTGCTCGGGAGCTTCGCGAGCAGGCGGCCGCCAGTCCGCTCCCCGAAATCCAGGAGCTGGCCGATCTGAAGGGCGAGTTGCCCAACACCGCGGCGAAAAGCTGGGAGCTGGCGGGCGGCCTCGCCTATGTCGACGGCCCGCTCAACGTCGGCTTTTCAGTCACCAGGCACGACGCGCTGTACGGCGTGCCGATCCGCTTCTCGCTCGATCCCGACGTCGAGGCGGAGGCGCCGACTATCGATGTCAAGCAGACCCGCTATGACGCGCGGGCCGAAGTGCCCCTGTCCGGCTTTTTCAGCCAGGTCCGGCTCCGCGGCGGCTACGCCAAATATCGTCATCATGAGATCGAGGACACGGGTGAGATCGCCTCGACCTTCAACACCAAGGGCGGCGAGGCTCGTGCCGAAATCGTGCAGACCGAGCGGAACGGCTGGGGCGGCACCAGCGGCGCGCAATATTTCGAGCGCAAAGTGTTCATCGATGGTGAGGAGAAGTTCCTGCCGGAGAGCAAGCAACGCCAGACCGGGCTGTTCACCATGCAGAGCCTAGTCAAGGGGCCGCTACGGTTCGAAGGCGGCCTGCGCGTCGAGTTCAGCAAGTTAAAGGCGGCCGAGGATGAGGATCTCGGCACCCCCGCCCTCAACCGCGACTTCACGACCCTGTCCGGCTCGGTTGGGGCCGCATATGAGCTGTCGCCCGGCTGGCGCGCCGGCGTGACCCTGTCGCGCAGCGCGCGGGCGCCGTCGATCGAGGAATTGTTCGCCAACGGCCCGCATGCCGGTACTCAGGCGTTCGAGGTCGGCAATCCCGATCTCGATCCGGAAAAGAGCATCGGCATCGAAGCCAGCATCCGCAAGCACAGCGGCCCGCTTCGGCTGACCGCCACTGCCTATTACAATCATTTCTCCAACTTCATCTTCCAGGCGCCGACCGGAGAGATCGAGGATGACCTGCCGGTGTTTCAGTACCTGCAGGGCAAGGCCGATTATTACGGCTTCGAGGTCGAGGCGGACGCGGACCTGGGCGATGCGATGGGCATCCACTGGGATGCAGATTTTGTCGCCGACTATGTCCACGCGAAGGTCAAGCATTTCGGCCCGGCGCCGCAGATCCCGCCGTTGCGCCTGCTCGGCGGCTTAAGCGGCCG
>DASWTR010000071.1:0-1947 GCA_036402035.1 Sphingomicrobium sp. | reverse complement strand
CGATGCCCGCATCGTGTGGGAACATGAATCCGACCGCTTCTCGGTCGGCGTCTATGGCAACAATCTGTTCGACAAGCTGTACAAGACCGACGGCCAGGAATTCTCCAGCATCGGCAACATCCGGACGGTCTATTTCGGTGCACCGCGGACCTTCACGCTGCGGCTGACCGCCCGTTACTAGGCCTCGCGGCGGGGCGTCGGCCCCGCCGGTCAAGGACACGGCGGCCATGACCGATTATGTCGAACGACGCTGGAGATCGCGCGACGGGCTAGGCCTCTACGCGCGGGATTATGCGCCCGACTACGAGTCCACCGTGCTGCCGGTCATCTGCCTGCACGGGCTGACCCGTAACTCGAAGGATTTCGAGGATGTCGCCCCGCTCATCGCCTCGTGGGGGCGGCGGGTAATCGTCCCCGACGTCCGTGGCCGCGGCCAGTCGGATCGCGACCCCAACCCGAACAATTATCAGCCGAAAATCTACGCCCGCGATGTGCTGGAGATGATGGCCGAGCTGGGCATCGCCCGCGCGGTGTTCGTCGGCACGTCGATGGGCGGCATCATCACCATGACGCTGATGGCCATTCGTCCGAAGGCGATCGCCGCGGCGATCCTCAACGATGTCGGGCCGGAGGTCGCGCCGGAGGGGATCGCCCGGATCCTGGGTTACGCCGGGCGGAAGGCCGACATCCGCAGCTGGGACGATGCGGCCGACTATGTCCGGCAAACCAACCAGGTCGCCTTTCCCGCGCCGGGGCAGATGGATTGGGCACGCTTCGCCCGGCGAACCTTCCGCGAAGGAAGCCACGCTCCGGAGCTGGATTATGATCCAGCGATCGGCGTGGCGCTGTCCCGGCCGCCGGCCAAATTCGCGCTGTGGCTGGCCGGCTTCCTGTTCCGCCGCCTTGCGCGAAGCCGCCCGACGCTGCTGATCCGGGGGGCATTATCCGACGTGATTTCGGCCGATATTGCCGCGAAGATGCAGCGCCTAGCGCCCCGCATGCAGCGCGTCGACGTTCCTGGCGTGGGTCACGCTCCGACCCTGACCGAGCCGGAAGCGGTTGACGCGATGGAGCGGTTCCTGCGTAAGGTGCCGTAGGAAAAGCAGAGGGGACGAGGGCATGAACCAGCAGCAGGGCGCGGTCCCGGCACCGCGAGCGAACATCGTCCTGGCGCTGTTGCTGCTGACCTACATCTTCAACTTCCTTGACCGCACCATCCTCAACATCCTGGCCGGTTCGATCATCAAGGACCTGCAGCTGACCGACGCCGAGTTCGGCGCGATCACCGGCCTCGCCTTTGCGATCCTTTATTCGGTGCTGGGCGTACCGCTGGCGATGCTCGCGGATCGCACGCGGCGAAGCTGGGTGGTGGCAGGGTCGCTTGCCGTGTGGAGCGGATTCACCGCCCTGTGCGGCATGGCGACCAGCTTCGGCCAGCTGTTCCTGTACCGGCTTGGGGTCGGCGTCGGCGAAGCCGGCGGGGTGGCGCCGTCCTACGCGTTGATCGCCGATTATTTCCCGCCTCAACGGCGCGCGAGAGCATTGGCGATCTTCTCGCTGGGCATTCCGCTCGGCCTTGCCGGCGGAACTCTGATCGGAGCCTATCTCGCCTCCTGGATCGATTGGCGGGCAGCGTTTTTAACGATGGGTATCGCGGGCCTCGTGCTGGCGCCCATCATGCTGTTGTTCGTGCGCGACCTGCCCCGAGCGCGCGATGCAGGACCTGCCGTTCCATTGAGCCGGACCTTCCCGATGGTCGCCCGCAAGCCGAGCTTCTGGCTGATGGCCACGGCGGCGTCGTGCAGTTCGCTGGCCGGCTATGGCCTCGCCGCCTGGACGCCGTCCGTGCTTGAGCGCAGCTTCGGCTTTACGCTGATCGAACGGGGACATTTCCTCGCTTCGATCTTCATTATCGGCGGCACCACCGGCGTGTTCCTCGGCGGTTGG